>NZ_DIEJ01000273.1:0-6488 GCF_002418565.1 Achromobacter sp. UBA5777
CCGCGGCGTTCAACTGCGCATCCACTTCCTCGGGAATGATGTAGTTGAGCGTGACCGGCGTGGAGCGTTCGGCCTGCGTGCCCATCCAGCCGGACTGCATCTGCTTGCTCGCACCGAGGCCCTCGCTGCTGCCCGCGCCAACCGTCACCGACGCCGGGTTCGGCTCCCAGACAATCTGGTGCATGTCCGCGATCATCCGCGGCAAGGTGGTCGTATGCGTGCGCACGGCCATCACGATGTTCATCCGCGCCGACATCGTCAGCGTGACCCGCGCCGCGACGCGCTCGGCGATGGGGTCGCCCGCCAGGGTCAGCCGCAGCAGCTGCGTCGCCATGAACCGGCCGATCGCCGCGCCAGCCACCCGCATCGGCGGCAATTGGCCCTTGGCCGCCCGCGCCTTGATCCAGTCGTTGTAGTTCTTGATCATCCGGCGGACATTGCTGACCTGCTTGGAGATCACCTTGCCCTTGGCCTCGCGGTCCAGAAAGCCCAGCAGCTCGCCATCGTTCGCGGCCAGCGCGCGCCAGATCGCCGCATAGGTGCTGTCGCTGTCCTCGTCCTTGAGCGAATCGTCGATGGCCTTGTGTTCGCTTTCGATCGCGCCCGCGCCATCCACGCACAGCGCCATGTCCTCTTCGAGCCGCTCGCCAGCCGCGGCGTCCTTAGGCGAATAGGCCTTGAGCGCCAGCCAGAACGCCTCGCGACCATACCACCACGCCCAGTCCTTGCCGGCCCCTTCGATCTTCTCGCGCATGCGGTCGATCGCGACCTTGTTGTCGCTGAGCGTCTTGGCGACCTTGCCGGTATCGACGCGTTCGCGCAGGCGGCGGATCTCGTCGCCCGTGTTCCCCATCTGCTTTTGCAGGCCATCGATGATCTGCGCGACGCCCACTTCGCGCATGCGCGTGGGGTCCAGGTGGTGCTCGGCCAGCTCGCCCATGCATTTGTTGCGCCACGTCGCCACGTCGGCCAGGATGCCCACGGGGTCGCGCAGCGCCAGCACGATGCCGCCCTTGGGCGTCATCTGCCGCATCTTGGCCGCAACGGCAGCGCCCTGCCCGCCGAACACGTTCACGGCTGGCGACAGCGTATTGCTGAACAGCGTGGCGGCGCCCGCCGCGTCGCGGAACTCGATCGAGTGCTTGGCCAGATTGGCGCCGTCATCGGCCACGCGGTAGCCGGTCTCGGGCTTGGGATACCCGCCGCCCCACACCGCCTTGGCGTCCAGCTCCACCATGATCTTCTTGCGCCAGCGTTCATCGCGGGTCAGATCGCGGCGGATGTCGCGCGTCCACCATACGCGCGAATACCCCACCCACACCGTGCGCGACGCGTTGGCCGGCGCCTCGACGTTGATCAGCGTGGATTCCAGGCCGTGGCCCTCGCGCGTGCAGGTGAACGTGGGCTGTTCGGACGGACGGTTGTCGTCGTCGACCGGCACCTCCTTCATCTGGCCGGTCGCCGTCGCCGCGAATGCGCGCCAGCCGTAGCTGCGGCGTGGGTCCCAGATGTAGACGTAGCCGGCGGTGATGGCGCGCAGCATGTAGGCGCCCTGGCGCATGGTCTCGTAGTACAGCTCCGGATCCATGTACACGCCGTCCGGCAGGTCGTTCTTGCCACCCGGCACATAGGCGATCCGCATGGGCAGGATGGGCAGGCCCGGCCGGCCGCAGAACTTGCCCTTGCAGGGCAGCGCGTCGTAGTCAGTCGTCATGCTTGCAGATCCTCCCGCGCCTGCGCCTCGTGCGCAAACGCCTGCCAATCCTCGTCGTCCATGTCCTCGGCGGCGCGATACAGGCGGCCGCCTTCCTCGCGCACTTCGCGCAGCAACGCCAGGAACGAGGGCGCGCATTCCAGCGGCGCGTCCAGTCGCACGCGCCAGGCTGCGAACAGCGCCACGTCCTCGTCATCGGCGATGCCGCATGCCGCGGCAGCATCCAGCGCGCGCCGCACCGCCTCCAGCGCGGGCGCCTCGTAACGCAGCCCCTGCGCGTTCAGTCGTTGGAGGACGGCATTGACGCGGCCAAGGCGCGCCAGACGCGGCCAATCCGGCGTGACGGTCTGCATCGGGCCTCGCATGTCCGGCAGCGTCTGCCAATGCCCGAAGCCGTCCACGCTCATCCACGTGACGCCCTCGATCCACGAGGCCGGCGCCGTGCCCGCATACAGCTCGCTCTGGAACTGCGTGGTGCGCGGGTCCCAGAACCGCAGGATGCGCACGCGCCCCTGCGCATCGCGCAGGCGCGCGCGCAGGACCAGACGCTGCGCAACTTCGGCCAGCGGCAGATCGGTGGCCAACCAGGCCGACATCGAGCGCGGCCGTTTGGCTGCCGGCGCCGGGCGCACGGCCTCGTCCACCGCCAGCCGCAGGCTGCGGTTGACCAGACGCTCGAGCCGCACTTCATCCGGCACCTCGGCCAGATACAAGGGTGGCGCGCTTGCCCCTTGTGAAATCAGGTCGACCTCGCAGCGCCGCAGACCGGCCGATGCGATGTCCTGGCCCAGCGGATCGGCCAGCGTCGGATCGCACAACAGCAGCACGCGGCGGTCGGCGCGCGCGTCCAGCACCGAGCGCAAGCCTGCAATGGCGCGCTCGACGCGGGCCTCGGCGGCAGGCGTCCAATACTCGGGCAGGCGGGTCGTCATGTCGAACGTCACATCCATCGTCATGCCGCCAGTGCGCCGCTGCCGGCCGCGTCTTCGAGCGCCGCGGCGCAGCCTTCCATGTCGCCCTGCGGCGGCTGCGCGGGTCCGGCGCCGCTTTGCGGCCCCACCCAGTTGTGCACACCTGCCTTCAGTTCCACCTTGCCGGGCGCATGCAGCTGGATGCCGCCACCCTCGATCCGCATGTACGCGCCCGCGGCGGTCGCCAACACCTTTTTGGACGCGTTGACGTCCACCGCGCCCTGCGCCGACGCCAGCGTCACCGCCTTTTCCGCCGCCAGCCGCATGCGCGCCTTCTGGCTCTGGAGCCGCAGCTTTCCACCGGCAGCGTGCAGGCGGATGCCTTGCTCTGGCACCGCCCTTCCGCTGCCGCCCAGTCCCTTGGTGAAGAGCACGACGCCCTGCGCCACGCACATCGCCAGATTCGCGCCCGCCGCCCAGTTCACGTCCGGGGCAATCTGGCACAGCGTGGCGCCGGCCACGGTGTACGCGTTATGCGGCGTGTATTGCCCGATTCCGCTGGGCGCGCTGACCTGGATGTGCGGCTGGGTGTAGGCCGGCACATTGTGTTCTGCGTCGGACTTGGTGCCTTCGATGATCTCGCGCACCGCATTCAGCTCGTTCAGCGCCCGCGGCTTGTCGTTGTCGCCGGGCAACTGGGCCTCCTGGCGGCCGGCCGTCGCGGACAGCTCGACGGCCTGCTCGATGGACTTTTCCATTTGCTGGATGGCCTCTTCGCTGTCCAGCAGGCCGCCCGTTGCGTCCTCGCGCTTGTGGGCGCTGATGAGCAGGCCTTCCCCCGCCCGCAGCGCCAGCGCCTCGGCCGTCGCCAGTTCGGCGCCGTGGCCCAGGTCCGACAGCCGCTCGTTGTCGCGCTGCTGCTTCAGGTGCCCCAGGTTCAATCGCGATTCGGCCTGCGTGGTCGAGGCCGTCAACCGCGACTGGCCCGGCGTGTCGTCCTGCACGAGCTGGTTGTAGCCGCCCATGCCCTGCCCGCTGGACGCCAGCGCCTGGGTCTTGAAGCCCGACATCACCACGTTGTGCGCGTGCCCCGCTTCGCTGCCGGCGAACCAGGCGGGTGCATTGCCGGTCGCCTTGGCCGCGCCGCCCTGCACCTGGTTGTTCGCGGCGTTCTCCGTGCCCGCGCCGTTGTACAGCGCGCCCACGACGACAGGCCGATCGATATCGCCATGCAGGAACTGCACCAGCACCTCCTGTCCCAGCCGGGGAACGAAATGCCCGCCCCAATCCGATCCGGCGACGGGTTCGGCCACGCGCACCCAGGTGCCCAGCGCCTCGCTGGCGGGCGCGTTGTCGTCGCCGGCCGGATGGTCCTGCCGGCTGCTCGACGCGCTGCCGCGCTGCCAGTGGAACTGGATCTTGATGCGATGATCGCGGTCGGTGTGCACCGAATCGCCGGCGCCCACCACCAGCGCAGTCTGCGCGCCGTGCACGGTGGGACGCGGATGCAGACGCGCGCCGTGGCCGTCGCGCGTGCTGGGCCGGTACTCCAGCGTGGCGGCAATGGCCTCGAAGCGATTGCGATAGAAGTCCGCCGCCTCGCCCTCCGCCTTTTCCCCAGCCCCGCCGCCCGCAGCGCCCAGCGCCTGCGCCACGGCCTGCCCCAGGCTTTCGTCGAAGTTGTTGCGCGCTTCATGGCGGATGCCGATGACCACGAAGTCCGCCCCCGCGCCTTGCGAGGGGCCCCAATGGCCGGTCAACGTGAAGCGCTGTCCCGGCGCCAGGGTGCGCACGGTGCCTTCGCCCTCAAACAACGACTGGCGAACGCGCTGCGCGGCCAGCGCATTGTGCGCCAGCCGCTCGCCCTGCGCGCTGTCTTCGTACAGATACTGCCCGGGGTAATCCGAGTCGGCCAGTTCCAGCGCATTGGCGAACTTGTCCTCGACCTGGGCGCTGACCTTGCGCGCCTGCATGGCGCGATAGTCCCAGGTGGCCAGCCGCACGGCATTGGTCCGCCACGCCCGGTGCTGGCGCCAGGCCTGGATGGAATCCTGTTCCTCGGTCGCATCGGCGCGCTGGAAGGGAACGCTGTCCTGCGGGCCGGTCTCGAACGCGCCGTTATGGTCCGCGATCACGATCGTATGCGTACCGGGTTCCCCGTCGCCGCCTTCATGTTCGACCCAATAGAACAGCCCCTCTTCCGCCAGCAAACGCTCCACGAAAGCGAAGTCGGTTTCGCGATACTGAATCGTCAGGCTGCGCTTGGCGTAAGCATCGCGATCCTTCACTTCCCAGCGCCATTGGGGCGCAAGCGCACCCTGGCCCTTGTAATCGCCAAACACGCTGTCGACGATGTCGATCACCGACAGGTCCTGAAATGCAAAACTGTCGCGCCGCTGGCGAAGCAGCGCCAGCCATGGCTCGACGCGCAGGCGGTAGCGCGCAAAGCCGCCATTGGCGCCCTCGAAGCGCGCCTCGGTCACCACGCCGCACCACACGCGGTGTTCGTCCCGGCCCAAGGCGGTCTGCAGCTTGACCTGCGCGGATTGGCCGATCAGCGACTTCAGCGGGAGGTGGGCATCACCGGACAGCGCGTCCACGTCCAGCACGAAGCCGCCACCGCTCAACTGCTCCCGGCCCTGCAGCCGCTCGGCCAGCAACGTGTCCGGCCCCAGCGGCGTGGCCAGGTCCAGCAGGCGATCGGCCTGCGTAAAGCCTGCGCCCAGCGGGCCGGCGGCAGCGGATTCAAGGGCCATGTCTGCGTCTTCCTCGTCAGCTCATCCGGAACCGGAACTCGCCGTTCTTGCCCGCGGTCACCCGGATCTTGGCGATGGCCTCACCCTGCGACATGCGGCCAAGCACCTGCTCGGCGATCTCCGGCAGCAGCGCGCCGTTCAAAATGTGGTCCACGTTGCGCGCGCCCGTGTCGACCTCGGTGCAGCGGGCCAGCACGGCTTCCACCAATCCGTCGTCCCAATCGAAAGCCGCGCGGTGCGTGGCCTGGACGCGACGCGCGATGCGGCCAAGCTTCAGGCCGATGATGTGCGCCAGCGCTTCGTCGTCCACCGGGTAGTAAGGAATCGTCTTCATGCGGCCCAGGAACGCCGGCTTGAACGCCTTGTACAACTGCGGCGCCAGCAGTTCAGCCAGCTGCTCCGGCGACGGGCGTTCACTGGCCGGCTTGTTCAGGCAGGCCTGCATGATGGTGCTGGACCCCACGTTGGACGTCAGGATGATGAGCGTGTTGCGAAAGTCGATCTCGCGCCCTTCCGCATCGTCCATCACGCCCTTGTCGAACACCTGGAAGAACAGTTCCAGCACATCGGGATGGGCCTTTTCGATCTCGTCCAGCAGCACCACGCTGTAGGGCTGGCGCCGCACCGCCTCGGTCAGCACGCCGCCCTCGCCGTAGCCGACATATCCGGGCGGCGAGCCCTTCAGTCCGGAAATGCTGTGGGCCTCCTGGTACTCGCTCATGTTGATCGTGACCAGCTTGCGCTCGCCGCCGTAAAGAATGTCGGCCAGCGCCAGCGCCGTCTCGGTCTTGCCCACGCCCGACGGGCCCACGAACAGGAACACGCCCTTGGGCTTGTCCGGATCTTCCAGCCCGGCGCGGGCCGTGCGCACACGCTGCGCGATGGCATGCAGCGCGTGGTCCTGGCCGATGACGCGCTCGGCCAGCATGGGCTGCAATTGCAGCACGGTGCGGATCTCGTCGTTCACCATGCGGCCCAGCGGAATGCCGGTCCAGGCCGAAATGATCTCGGCCACGATCTGGGCGTCCACGCAGGCGGGCACCAGCGGCTGCTCGCCCTGCAGGGCGCGCAGCTCGTCCATCAGCCCGGCCAGGCGCTGCTGCTCGG
>NZ_DIEJ01000275.1:0-2603 GCF_002418565.1 Achromobacter sp. UBA5777
CGGCTGGCGCCTGCCCGCGGCGCCCGTTCCGCGCGGCGCCTATGCGCCCTACCACCTGGCGGCCCTGACCGGCGCAACACTGGTCTGCATCAGCGGCCAGGCCAGCCGGCAGCACGGCACACCGATCGTGGGGATATGCCGGCCGGGCGCCGATCTGGACGCCGCCCGCTCCGCATGTGCACACGCGGCGCTGAGTGCGCTGAGCGCCCTGCGCGAAGCCTGCGGAGGCAATTTGGACCGCGTGCGCGCCGTGCTGCAATTGCGCGGCTATCTGCGCAGCGAGGCGGAATTCGAAGACCACAGTGCGGTGCTGGACGGTGCATCAGAAGTGCTGGAAGCGGCATTCCCGCATATGCCGCGTCCGGCACGCAGTGCGGTGGGAGTGACGAGCCTGCCCGGCCGCAGTTGGGCGGAAATCGAAATCAGCGCGCTGCTGGACGACCGCGGCTGACCCCGGCGAGCCAACCCGCCCGCGCTGTCGGGCGGGCGGCACTGATACGACGATAACGGTACGGCTGCCCCGCCGCTTCGGCGGCCAGACTCAATGCCCCGTCGAGTCACCCTGACGACTGGCTTCGAACAGGAACCACGTGCGCCGCTCGGTCTCGTCGATCCAGTTTTCAATCAGGCTGGAACTGGCGATATCGCGGTGCTCGTCGGTGACGTTATGCGCTTCGCGCAGCGCGGCCGCCAGCACCTTGTTGTCTTCGCGCAGTTCGGCCAGCATGTCCAGCGGCTGCACGTAGTCGGCGTCGTTGTCGGCAATGCGCTGCGACCGCGAAATATGTCCGATGGACCGCAGCGTGGTGCCGCCAATTTTGCGGATGCGTTCGGCGAGGGGGTCGGTCATGGCGAACAGCTGATCGCCCTGCTCGTCCAGCAGCAGGTGGTAATCGCGAAAGTGCGGGCCGCTGATGTGCCAATGAAAATTCTTGGTCTTCAGATACAGCGCGAACACGTCGGCCAGTATCTGGTTCAGCGCGGCGGAGATGTCGCGGGTGGCCTCAGCGGCGAGGTCGGTGGGCGTCGCCAGCGGCGCCTTGCGGCGGTCCTTCAGCGCCTTGGTGGTCTTCTCATTCAGTTTCTTGGCCATGAATCGCAGCTCCTGGTTAGAAATCGGAAAACACGTTCGCGGCGCACTTGCAGCCGGCCGCGAGGCACAGCGTAAATCTCCGGCTGCGCTTTGCCAATGGCCGGCACAGCGAAGGAGTATGCTACGCCGCTTCGCATCTCCCAGCTTCCCTCACCACCATGCGCGGCAATCCCGACGCCAGGCAAGGCGCCATCGCGTTGCACGGGTTCTATTTCCTGTACTACGGCTTGCAGGGCGTAAGCATCCCGTTCCTGCCCTTGTGGTTCGCGAGCCGGGGACTGGACCCGGCGCTGATCGGGCTGATCGTCGCCACGTCGTTCCTGCCGAAAATCGTGTCGACGCCGATCGTGGCGCACGTGGCGGACCAGACGGGCCGCGCTCATGCCCTGATCGCATCGGCGCTGGCGGCATCGCTGGCGCTTTTCCTGTGCTACCCGTTCAGCCAGAGTTCAGTTTGGCTACTGGCGATCACGTTGCTGCTGAACGCGGTGTTTCCCGCCGTCCTGCCGCTGATGGACCGGATGGCCATTGCAAGCGGGCGGGGACAAGGCAATTCGTATACCGTGATGCGCGCGTGCGGGTCGCTGGGATTTGCGACGGTGACGGTGGCAGGCGGCTATCTGATCAAGACGTTCGACACGGACTGGGTGATGTGGCTCTCGATCCTGCTGATCGTCGCGTGCCTGGCCTGCGTGCGCCTGCTGCCGCGGGCGGCACGGCCGGCGGCGGTTGACGTCCCCGTCGATCGCGTACGTCTGCCGATGCGAGAGGTCCTGCGCGACCGCCCTTTGTTGATGTGCATCGCGGCCGCGTCGCTGGTGCAGGCGAGCAACGGCTTTCTGTATTCGTACTCCACGCTGCATTGGACCTCGAACGGGTTGTCGACGGCGATGATCTCGCTGCTGTGGGTGGTGGGGGTGGCCAGCGAGGTTCTTTTCTTTTTTCTAGCGCCACGCATTTTGGCTCGCACAGGTGCGCAGTGGCTGATTCTGATATCGGCCGTCATGACCGCGATCCGCTGGACTGGACTGTCCGCCACCACGGATCCTGCGACTATCGCGGGCCTGCAACTGCTGCAATGCTTCACCCTGGCGGGAAACAACGCCGCGATCATGTGGTACATCACTCGCCGCGTACCGGCGGCATGCAAAACGTCCGCCATCGCCCTCTACGCCATGCTTTCAGGCGGCGTCTTCATGTTCGCCAGCATCCAGCTGGGCGGCGCTCTGTACCGGGCCTATGCACCTGGCGGGTTCCTGGTCATGGCGATATGCGCGGGCGGCGCAGTGCCGCTGGTGATTTATTCGGAGAAGCTGCGGAAGCGGGGTATCGAGTGACGGCAGTATCTTTTTCGAGATTTTTATATCTACGCATGTGATTTTCTGGTTTGCGGGTTGGGATTGGACGGGTGCGGATTGCTAGCCGAAGTCGGCGTTCTTGGGACGCCCGGCGCGGCGTGGGCCTGGGGTGGGCGGGGCTCCGATTGCGGTCCGGAGCCTTCGCTCCGGAC
>NZ_DIEJ01000023.1:0-12971 GCF_002418565.1 Achromobacter sp. UBA5777
ACGCCTGCGCGGCATCTGCGAGCGCGCTGGCACGCCGTATCTGCTGGATCCCGCCTGACCGGTCGTGGCGCGCGCGCAAGAAGCCCGAGGCGCCCTGTGTTCCCGTGCCCATCGGATTCCAAGTTCTCTTTTCAAGACATGAGGTCAGCAATGAATTCACCTCTTCCCAATCGCTTCCGGCAACGCATCCTGGCCCGCGAGCGGCTCATCGGATTCTGGATGTGCATGTCCAGCCACATCACCGCCGAACTCGTCGGCCTGGCGGATTTCGACTGGCTGCTTCTGGATGGCGAACACTCGCCCAACGAGGTGCCGATGTTCCTGCAGCAGCTTCAGGCCCTGCAGGGCAGCGCCAGCGCGGCCGTGGGGCGTCCGTCCTGGAACGATCCGGTCGAGATCAAGCGCCTGCTGGATATCGGCTTCTACAACCTCTTGATTCCGTTCATCGAATCCGAAGAGGATGCGCGCCGCGCGGTGGCCGCCACGCGCTACCCGCCGCAAGGCATCCGCGGTGTGGCGGGCTCGATGCGCAGCAACCGTTATGGCACGGTGCCGGACTATCTGCACACCATCAACGACAACATATGCGTGCTGTTGCAGATCGAAAGCCGTCCCGGCATCGAGGCGGTGGATGATATTGCCGCTGTCGAAGGCGTGGATGGCGTGTTCATTGGCCCGTCGGACCTTGCCGCGGCATTGGGTCATATTGGCAACCCCGGCCATCCCGAAGTGCAGGAGGCGATCCGCCACCTGCATCAGCGCGTGACCGCGCAAGGCAAGGCCGTGGGCATTCTGGCGCCCGTGCATGCCGACGCGCGCCGTTATCTGGACATGGGGATGCACTTCGTGGCCGTGGGAACCGACCTGGGCGTATTCAAGCAGGCGACCTTCGCGTTGCGCGAGGCGTTCCCGACCTGATGTCTTGATGCGCCAGGCCCCCGTGGGGGCGCTGGTCGTTGCGAGCGAAACCGCTACGCCGGCGCCGGACAGGCAAACTGTCCGGCGCCGTTTGCATTTGCAGGCGGCTTACTCTTCCAGCGCGAGCAGCTCGGCCACGGTCTGGCGGCGCCGGATCAGGTGTGCCTCGCCCTGGTCCAGCAGGACCTCCGGTGCGAGCGGTCGGCTGTTGTAGTTCGAGGACATCGACGAACCATAAGCACCTGCGTTGTGAAAGACCATGAAGTCGCCGATGCGGGGACGCGGCAGCAACTGGTCGGTCATGACGCCGCCTTCGTTCTGCGTGAACACGTCGCCCGATTCGCACAGCGGGCCGGCCACCGCGATGCGCGTCTGCGGCGCGTCCTGCGGGTCGCTGCCGTCCGGCGCATGCACCGAGATCCGGTGATAGCTGCCATACATGGCCGGGCGCATCAGATCGTTGAAGCCCGCGTCAACCAGCGCGAAGTCGCGCTCGGGACGCCGGTTGATCGAATGCACTTCGGCGACCAGCACGCCGGACTCGGCGATCAGGAAGCGGCCGGGTTCGATCTCCAGGCGGATCTCGTGACCCAGATACTGGGCAATGCGCTGACGCGCGGCATCCCATTGCTCGAAATAGTGATCGCAGTCGATGCGCGGCTCGCCATCGCGGTAGGGGATCGACAGCCCGCCGCCCGCCGAAATGGCTTCGATGTCGTGATCCAGCGACTTCACCACGTCCACCATGGCGTCGCACACGCTGGACAGATGGCCGTAGTCCACGCCCGAACCGATGTGCATATGCACGCCCACCAGCTTCAGGCCGTGGCGGCGCACGATGGAGATCGCTTCAGCCACGTCGCCGATCCAGATGCCATGCTTGCTTTGCGGGCCGCCGGTATTGGTCTTGTTGCTATGGCCGTGGCCAAAGCCAGGGTTGATGCGCAACCAGACGCGATGGCCCGGCGACGCCTGGCCCACCCGCGACAGCATGTCCAGCGACCCGGCGTTGACGGTGATGCCGTGCTTGAGCGCGGTAGCCAGCGTGGCATGGTCGATCAGGTCGGCTGTGAAGACGATGCCTTCCGGTTCGCTGCGCGGGTCGAAGCCGGCGGCCAGGCTGCGCTCGATCTCGCCCAGGGATACTGCATCCACCACCACACCTTGCGCGCGCATCAGACGGAGGATGTGCAGGTTCGAGCACGCCTTCTGCGCGTAGCGGATAGTGTCGAAGCGGCGCAGTTGGGCGATGCGTTCGCGGATGACGGCGGCGTCGTACACCCAAAGCGGCGTGCCGTGTTCGGCGGCAAGTTGGGTGAGCTGGCGCGGATCGAAGGTCATGATGAAAGAAGCCCTGTGGGAAGTGAATCAAAGGCGGCATGATGCCTGCGGCGAGCCATCCAGTAAAATGCTTTGATTTTCGGCACCGATTCATTCCTGATATGGGAGGCGCGATGCTCACGCATCGGCATATCGAAGTCTTCCGCGCGGTGATGATCGCGGGCAGCGTGACGAAGGCCGCCGATCTGCTCAACACGTCGCAGCCCACCGTCAGCCGCGAACTGGCTCGGATGGAGCAAACGATCGGTTTCGCCCTCTTCGAACGGATCGGGGGGCGCCTGCGGGCCACGATGCCGGCGTTGGCGCTCTTCGAAGAGGTGCGGCAGTCCTACGCCGGCCTTGAGCGCGTGGCGTCCGCCGCGGCCCGTTTGCGGGCATTTCGCGAAGGGCAGCTCTCGGTGATCACCTTGCCGGCGTTTTCGCATTCGATACTGCCCGATGCGTTTCAGCGTTTTCATGGTCAACACCCGGGCGTTAGCCTGTCAGTCGAAACGCAGGAGTCACCGCTGCTCGAAGAGTGGCTGACGGCGCAGCGCTATGACCTGGGCCTGACCGAACACGATGCCGCGCCCGCCGGCACGCGGCTGGAATTGCTGGTGCAGGTTGACGAGGTCTGCGTGCTGCCTGACGGCCATCCGCTGCTGGCCCGCGCGGCGGTCGAACTGGCGGATTTTGAAGGGCATACCTTCGTCAGTCTGTCCGCCAGCGATCCCTACCGCGTCCAGATCGACGAAGCGTTTGCCGAGGCGGGCGTTTTGCCCCGCTCGATTGTGGAAACGCCCACTGCGGTGTCGGTTTGCACGTTCGTGCGGCAAGGACTTGGCCTGGCGATCGTCAATCCGCTGACCGCGCTGGACTTCGTGGGACGAGGGCTGCACATCCGGCCGCTGAGGCGGTCGTTTCCGTTCCGCGTGAATGTTGTGTTTCCTGAACACCGTCCCGGTAATCCGCTGGTCGGCGCGTTCATGGAATCGCTGCGCGACGCCGCGGCAGCCATCAAGGGCAGGCTGGCGGCAGCAGAATCCGCATGAAGCGGGGCAGGGTACGCCCGAGATGGGGCGGCCCGGTAGGCAGGCTGAGACGCAGGTGCTGGACCTTGGGGCGCGCAGCGAACCGCTCAGTCAATCGGCGCAAATAACAAAAAAGGATGCCCGTGGGCATCCTTCTTTATTTGCCGTATTCGTGTCGCCCCGTAAGACCGGGGCGGCAGAATGGCTTAGGCCAGCGCCTTGATGGCGGCAGCCAGGCGGCTCTTGTGGCGAGCGGCCTTGTTCTTGTGGATGATGTTCTTGTCAGCCACGCGATCGATCACGCTGGTGGCCTTCTGGAACACTTCGCCAGCCGCAGCCTTGTCGCCAGCGGCGATGGATTGGCGAACGCGCTTGATGGCGGTGCGCAGCATCGAGCGCAGGCTGGAATTGTGCTTGTTGCGCTCAACGGATTGGCGAGCGCGCTTGCGGGCTTGGGCGGTATTGGCCATGTTGCTTTGTAAGTTGAATTCGGCAAAGTCGAACATTGTAGCAAGCCCCGTGGGGAATGCAAGCTTTTAATGTCGCTTTAACCGATGGAGCGCCCGTCAACCGGGCGGGAGGGCGCTGCTGGGAAGAATTCCCGGGTTGGAGAACCCTTGCGTCAGATCCTCTTGAAAACATGAGGAAAATTCGCGGCGCCTATCGATAAAACCAATGGACAAACCACTGGATAAAAACTAGGTGTCGAGTATACAACGGAAACCGTGCCGCCCGGCATACCTTCGGGGCGGACGTTGTCAGGCGGCGACGTTGATGGAGACGAACCAGGGCGTGAAACGGCGGACCTGAATGGGCATCTGATCCTGCAAGCTGTCCAGCGCGGCGTCGGTGTCGTCCAACGGAAAATGGCCGGATACGGGCAAGCCGCCTGCGGCCATGGACACGCGCAAGGTGCCGCTGCGATAGGGGCGCAGCGCCGCAATGACTTCGCCCAGCGGGCGGCCGCGAGCCTCAACCCAGCCCGATTCCCAAGCGGCTTCGGCCATGAGCTCGGCGCGCGGCGTGTCCATGCGGGCATTGTCGAAGCGGGCGCCGGTGCCGGCGCGAACGGTGCCGTGCGCCCCGGACATGGTCTCGACTTCGACTTCGTGTTCGTGCACCACGACGACCGTTCGCTGCGCCTGCTGGCGCACCATGTAGCGGGTGCCGAGCGCGCGGACGGTGCCCTGCGCAGTCTGCACCAGGAAAGGACGGCGGGAATCGGGTGCGACCGACACCGTCACGGCGCCATCCAGCAGACGGACCTGACGATACGCAGGCGTGAAGTCCAGGTTGACGCGGCTTCGCGCGTCGAGCAAAAGCTGGCTGCCGTCCGACAGCAGGTAACGGCGGCGCTCCCCCGTTGCGGTGGCCGCGTCGGCGGCAACGTTGTTCAGCGGGTAGAACGCATTGCCGACATAGGCGGCGGCCGCGCCGGTACTGGCGAGCGCAAGCGCGCCAGTCAGAAAACGGCGGCGGGGCGGCACGATGGCGGCGGGTGGGGGCGGGATCAGCGACTGGGCAGCGGCAGCGGCGTCGCCACTACCGGTGGCATAGGCGTCGCCGAGCCGGCCAAACGACGATCCTGCCAGGGTGCCCGTCAGTTGCTGCCAGGCGTTTTCATGGACAGGGTCAGCCGCTCGCCAAGCCAGGAAGTCGTTGTAGTCTTGGGCCGTTGCCTTGCCGGAGCGCAGCAGCAGCAGCCAATTGATCACCTGGTCCGCCATGGGTTGTCCTTGGGCGTACTTCAATTCATGCTTCCCGCAGGCAGGGGCCTACAGGGGGTCCTCTCAGTGGCAATTTTTAAATCATAAAGGTTTTTTACCAAAGATTACGGGGTGGTTGTCAATTCTTGACGAAATTAATGCGAAAAGCCGGCGTTTGGCCGGCTTTTTGAAGGCAATGTAGCCCGAACAGGCGGAATTACTGCTTCGGGCGTCGTCCGAAGTCCCTGAGGCGAAATCCAAACAGTAACAACATTCCGAAGTACACCACTCCGCTTGCCGCCAGCACGCCGGCCAGCAAGAGGGCACGTTGGCCGGAATGCGACTGCAGCGCAATCCAGTCGATCCGTGTGTCTGCATACCAGAGCAGCGCCGCCAGCCCGGCCAACGCAGGCACCAGGCGCAGGGCAAATGCGGTCCATCCCGGGCCCGGCGCGTACACGCCCCGGCGGCGCAGCCCGATCAGGAGCGCCAGCGCGTTCAGGCAGGCGCCCAGGCCAATGGCCAAGGCGAGCCCCGCATGGGCCAGCGTCGGCACAAGCATCACGTTCAGCAGCTGCGTCACCACCAGCACGGCGATGGCGATCTTCACGGGCGTGCGGATGTCCTGCTTGGCATAGAAGCCGGGGGCCAGGATCTTGACCGCCAGCAGACCAATCAGCCCGGCAGAGTAGGAAATGACGGCCAAGCGCGTCTGCAGTACGTCCTGCGCGCTGAAGGCGCCGTAATGAAACAGCGTGGCGACGAGGCCGTCCGACAGCATGGCCATGCCCACCGCGGCGGGCAGCCCCAGCAGCAATACCAGGCGCAGGCCCCAGTCGAGCAGCGCGCTGTAGCCGCCGTGGTCGTCGCGGGCATGCGCCGCAGACAGGCTGGGCAGGAGGACGGTGCCCAGCGCCACGCCTAGCAGCGCCGTGGGAAATTCCATGAGGCGGTCGGCAAACGACAGCCACGTCACGCTGCCCGGCGTGAGCCACGTCGCGATATTGGTGTTGATCAAAAGCGAGATCTGCGCCACCGACACGCCCAGCGTAGCGGGCGCCATCTGCTTGAGGATGCGCTGCACGGTCGGATCGGCCCAGGCCTGCCCAAAGCGCAGCGAAAAACGCGGCGTCAGGCCCAGGCGCGCCAGGGCCACCCATTGCACGGCCAATTGCAGCACGCCGCCGATCATGACGCCGACAGCCAGCGCGTACACCGGGACGTCCATGCGCGGCGCAAGCCAGATGCAGGCGCCGATCATGGACAGGTTCAGCAGCACGGGCGTGAAGGCGGGCACCGCGAAGCGCCGCCACGTATTGAGCACGCCGGACGCGAAGGCGATCAGCGACATGCAGAGGATGTACGGGAACATCATCCGCGTCATCCAGACCGCCGCGCCGAATTCGGTGTCGCGCGCCGCACCCCGCAGGCCGCTGGCCATGGCGGACACCACCCAGGGCGCCGCGACGATGCCGATCAGCGTGACCAGCATCAAGGCGGCGGTCAGCAGCAGGGCCACGCGGTCCAGCAGCGTGCGGACTTCTTCTTCGGAGCGGTTGTTGCGCGCGGCGCCCAGGATGGGGACGAAGGCCTGGGCGAAGGCGCCCTCGGCGAACAGGCGGCGCAGCAGATTGGGAATGCGGAAAGCGACCCAGAAAGCGTCGGTAATGGGGCCGGCGCCGAACGCGCGGGCCACCAGGATGTCGCGGATCAGGCCGGAAATGCGGGACAGCAAGGTGAAACTGCTGACCGTGGCCGCCGAACGAAACAGGCTCATGGGTGGACTACTGAGGTGAATGCGGGCCGGATCGCCGCGTTGATGGGGACGGCATGCCGGCCATCAGCAGGGCCGGCATCGGAAGGCCGGCCCCTTTGGACCGGCCCATACGGACCGGCCATGAAGCTGAATTACTTCGGCGGCATGCGGATGGCGCCGTCAAGACGGATGGTTTCGCCGTTCAGCATGTCGTTGGTGATGATGCTGTGGACCAGCTTGGCGTAGTCTTCCGGGCGGCCCAGGCGCGCGGGGAAGGGGATGCTGGCGGCCAGCGAGTCCTGCACTTCCTGCGGCATGCCGAAGATCATCGGGGTGCCGAAGATGCCCGGGGCGATGGTCATGCAGCGGATGCCGGTCTTGGACAGGTCTCGTGCGATGGGCAGCGTCATGCCCGCAACGCCTGCCTTGGAAGCGGCATAAGCCGCCTGGCCGATCTGGCCGTCAAAGGCGGCGACGGACGCCGTGTTGATCATCACGCCGCGTTCGCCGGTGGGCTCGGGCGTATTGGCGCTCATGGCCTCGGCGGCCAGACGCATCATGTTGAAGCTGCCGATCAGGTTGATCGACACGACTTTCTGGAAGAGCTCCAGCGGGTGCGCGCCGTTCTTGCCGACGATCTTGGCGGCGGGGGCGACACCCGCGCAGTTGACCAGACCGAACAGTGAGCCCAGTTCCAGCGCAGCGGCCACGACCTTCTTGCCGTCGGCTTCCTGCGTCACGTCGCAGTGCACGTAGCGCTGGCCGAGTTCCTTGGCGAGGGCTTCGCCCGGCTCGTCCTGCAGGTCGGCAATGACGACCTTGGCGCCATGTTCGACCAGCATGCGGGCGGTGCCGGCGCCCAGGCCGGATGCGCCGCCGGTAACGATGAATACCTTGTTCGCGATTTCCATGTGTGTACCACCAGATCAGTTCAAGGGAAGGAAGGCGGCGCGCCGGGCGCCGGATGCAACAAGGCCTTCGGGCCAGGGCCGGAACGCGCTGCGTCCGGCCGGCGCCGAAGGCCTTTGGGCCATCGAGACGCCGATCAGCTTTGAACGGCTTCGAACAGGCGCGACTTGATTTCGTCGACGGCGCCCACGCCCGAGATCTTGCGGTATTTCGGGGCAGCGGCCGAGTCTTGCTGCGCCCAGGCCGAGTAGTAGTCAACCAGCGGACGGGTCTGCTCGCGGTACACCGACAGGCGGTGGCGCACGGTTTCCTCGCGGTCGTCGTCGCGCTGGACCAGGTCCTCGCCGGTGACGTCGTCCTTGCCTTCGGTCTTGGGCGGGTTGAAGCGCACGTGGTAGCTGCGGCCGCTAGGCTGGTGCACGCGGCGTCCGCTCATGCGTTCGATGATGTCTTCTTCGGGCACGGCGATTTCCACGACGTAGTCCAGCTTGACGCCGGCGCTCTTGAGCGCGTCGGCCTGCGGGATGGTGCGGGGAAAGCCGTCGAACAGGTAACCGTTGGCGCAGTCGGGCTGCGTCAGGCGGTCTTGCACGAGGCCGATGATGATCTCGTCGGAAACCAGGCCGCCGGCGTCCATGACCTTCTTGGCTTCAATACCCAGCGGGGTGCCCGCTTTCACCGCGGCGCGCAGCATGTCGCCGGTGGAGATCTGGGGGATGCCGAAGTGCTGCGTTAGAAACGCAGCCTGGGTGCCTTTGCCGGCGCCGGGGGGTCCGAGCAAGATGAGACGCATGAGTGCTCCTGAAGGGGTTTATTTTTTGTGATCCGGGGGATTATGCCGCAACGCAGCAGCCAATGCGGGGCTGCGCCATGGGAAATAACCCTTATATCTGATTGCTGTAGATCAAGCGGACGCGCTCGAGATCGGCCGGGGTATCTACCCCACCCGCAGGAGGCGTCGACGCCCGATGGACGACGATGACGTGGCCGTGTTCCATGGCCCGCAATTGCTCCAGCGATTCGAAGCGTTCCAGCGCGCCTTGCGGCAGGGTCGGGAAGCGGCGCAGGAACGACGCGCGGTAGGCGTACAGGCCGATGTGATGCCAGGCAGGCAGTCCCTGCGCCAGCACGCGATCGCCGCCGGCCAGCGCGTCCCGGGCCCAGGGGATGGGGGCGCGCGAAAAATACAGCGCGCGATCGTCGGCGGCGCAGACCAGCTTGACGACGTTGGGATTGAACAAGGCCTCGGCGTCGGCCAGGGGGCAGGCACAGGTGGCGATGTCGGCCTGGGGATAGGCTTGCAGTTTGGCCGCCACCGCGTCGATGAGTTCGGGTTCGATCAGGGGTTCGTCGCCCTGCACGTTCACCACGATCGCGTCGTCGGGCAGGCCAAGCTGCTCGACCGCTTCGGCCAACCGGTCGGTGCCGGTGGGGTGATCGCCACGGGTCATCAGGGCGCGCAAGCCGTGCGCCTGCGCCGCCTGCTGCACGCGGCCGTCATCGGTGGCGATGAAGATCTGCGAGGCGCGGGACAGGGCGGCGCGGTCGGCGGTGCGCACGACCATGGGCTTGCCGGCGATGTCGGCCAGCGGCTTGTCGGGCAACCGGGTCGACGCGGTGCGTGCCGGGATGATGGCGATGAAGCTCACGATGCGAAGTTCAGCGAGGGGCGGCGGTGTCGTCCAGCGCGCGGGCCTCGGACTCCAGCATGACCGGAATGCCGTCGCGCAGCGGGAAGGCCAGCCGGTCCGCACGGCAGACCAGTTCGGCCTGCTGCCGGTCGTGTTCGAGGCGGCCCTTGCACAAGGGGCAAACGAGGATGTCGAGAAGGCGGGATTCCATGACCGCGATTCTAAAACAGTTTTGCCGCCGGACAGCGCGCGGCGCGTCGGGGTTGCGGCAAGCGGCCTGTTACGCCGTTGGGTTGCGGCCCCGGGTTTCGCCGCCACCGTCCTGGTCACGACCCGGGCGCTCTTTGCGAGCGCGCAGCGCGTCGGCCAGCCAGTCAAAGAGCTCCGGGTCGGAGAACGCGGCTTGCACCGGCACTTCCCACAAGCGGGGATCGTTCAAGGCGCCGCATTTGATGGCGTCCTTGGCGGTCACCAGGATGACGTCGGCGTCCAGCGCCTGGAAGGGTGACGTGGCGTAGTCGTGGTGATCGGGCAGGGGAAGCGTCGCGGACAGCGTGATGCCGGCTGCCCGCAGCGTGGTGAAAAAGCGCTCCGGATTGCCGATGCCGGCCGCGGCCGCGATGCGGGGCTGGCCGGCAAAGGCAGACAGCGGCTGAGTGGTCTGTCCCCCGATATGGCGCGCCAGTCCGGGTTCAAGCCACATCTGGATCTGGCGGGGACGGGTGCCGGCCATCGATGGGAGCCGGCCGTCATGCTGCGAAGGCGACTCAGGGGTGTCAGGCCCTGCAGGCGAGGCGCCGGACGTGCCGATATTCGTGACCACGGCGTCCACGTCGGCCAGACGGCTGGCGGGCTCGCGCAGCGGGCCGGCGGGCAGCAGGCGCCGGTTGCCCACGCCGCGCTGGTCCTGCACCACGATTTCGATGTCCCGTGCTAGCGCCAGATGTTGCAGGCCGTCGTCCGAGACGATGACATCGACCTTCGGATGCGCCTGCAGCAACACCTGGGCGGCGAGGGCGCGCTTGGGGTGGATGCACACGGGGGCGCCGGTGGCGCGCGCGATCAGCGCCGGTTCGTCGCCGAATCGCGCTGCTTCCAGGTCGCCCAGCCCCACTCGCGGATGGGGACCGACCTTGACGCCATAACCCCGGCTGACCACGCCCGGCGTGTAGCCGCGGGCTCGCAGGTTTTCGACGGTGGCGATCACCATGGGCGTCTTGCCCGTGCCGCCCACGAAGATATTGCCGATGACGACCACGGGCACGGGCGGCCGGTAGGACACCTTGGCGCCGCTGGCGTAGCGCGCGCGCTTGCGCTCGACCGCCCAGGCGGTCAGCGCGGACAACGGGCGCAGGGCGGTGGATAGCCAGCCGCCGCGCTGCCATTGGCGGGCCAGCAGTGATGCGCGTCGGGTTTTCAACGGTTGGTCTGGGCGGCGAAATTGACGCGGCCGATGCCGGCAAGGCGCGCGGCTTCCATGATGTTGATCACGGACTGGTGGGTGGCCTGGGCGTCGGCATTGATGATGACGAGCGGCTCGGTCTTGCCGGCCGCGGCCTGGCGCAGGGCGTCGGCGATTTCGGGCGGCGTGGAGACGTCGATCAGGGTCCCGTTCAGGGCGTAGCGGCCATCCTGACTGACCGCGACTTCCAGCGCGGGCGGCGTGTCCTGTTCGGACGATGCCTGGGGCAACGTCACCTTCAACTGCGTGAACCGGGTGAACGACGTAGTGGCCGCCAGGAAGATGAGGATGACCAGCAGGACGTCGATGAGCGGAATCAGGTTGATGTCCAGCTCATCGCGGTCTCCCCGGGAACCGCGGAAATTCATGGGCGGGCCTCGCGGGAGGCGCGCGCCGGCGCGAGGGCGCGGATCAGGCGCGAGGCGGCCTGTTCCATGGCGTTGAGGTAGCTGTCCACCCGGCCGCGCAGATAGCGGTGCGCGATCATGGCGGGAATGGCGATCAGAATGCCGAAACCGGTGTTGTACAGCGCGATCGAAATGCCGCGCGCCAGTTGGGCGGGGTCGCCGCCACCGGGCGTGTAGGAACCGAAGATTTCGATCATGCCGACGACCGTGCCGAACAGGCCCATCAGCGGGGCGACGACGGCGATGGTGCCGATGGCGGAAATGTAGCGGCCGAGATCATGCGCGACGGCGCGGCCTGTGTCTTCGACCACGTTGCGCAGTTCTTCGCGCGGCAGGTGGCGGTGACGCATCACTTCGGCCAGCACGCGGCCCAGCGGCGAATTGCGTTCCAGCCGGTGGATCGAGTCTGGCGTGTCCTGGTGATTGCGCAGCATTTCGGCGACCTGCTCGTTCAGGCCCCGCGGCATCACCAGGTTTCGGCGCAGGGACAAAAAGCGCTCGAAGATCAGCGCCAGGCCCAGCACGGATGTCGCCAGCAGGGGCCAGATGGGCCAGCCGGCCTCGCGCAGAATGGAAAGCAAAGCGGTCAACTCCTGAGGAGCCGAAGGCGCCGCAAGCGGCGCACAGTGGCATCTGAACAAGCCGAAACTGTAACGGTGCGGCGCGTATGTGGCAAGGCAGGGGAAGACCCGAATTATCCACAGAATCTGTGGATAATTCTGTGTAGAACTCAGCCGGAAGGCTTATGGGCACGGGGCTTGCGCTTGTTTGCTTCAAATGCGCGCACTGCCGTGTCCTGAAAAAATCATTTTATATCAATGACTTGTACCGAATTCGCTGGCTTTCTGGGCAGTTCGTGCAAATTTCTGCGAACGCGGTATCATTGCGCCCCGCTCCGCCTGCCCTGTGGACAGGTTCGCATCGGAAAGCCCCATGACAATTGAGCTCCCAGTCACAAACAACGCATTTGCGCGGGAAATCCTTACAGTTGCCCAGCTAAACCAAGCAGTGGGGCAGTTGCTGGAGCGCAGCATCCCTGCGCTGTGGGTTCGCGGCGAGATTTCCAACTTCACGCAGGCGGCGTCCGGGCATTGGTACTTCACGCTCAAGGACAGCCGGGCCTCCGTGCGGGCCGTCATGTTCCGCAGCCGCGCCAGCGCCGTGGGTTTCGTGCCCCGGGCGGGCGACCAGGTCGAGATCCGGGCGCGCGTTTCCCTGTACGAACCGCGGGGCGACTATCAGCTCCAGGCTGACGCCATGCGGCGGGCAGGATTAGGGAATCTGTACGAGGCTTTTTTGCGCCTCAAAGAGCAACTGGCCTCCGAGGGGCTGTTCGATCCGGCCCGCAAGCGCGAGCCCGTCCGTCTGCCCCGTGCGATCGGGGTGATCACCTCGCTGCATGCGGCAGCGCTGCGTGACGTGCTGTCGGCCCTGGCCCGGCGGGCGCCGCAGGTGCCGGTCATCATCTATCCGGCCCCGGTTCAGGGGGCGGATGCCGCCAACAAGCTGGCCGCGCAGTTGCGTCTGGCCAACGAGCGGGCCGAGGTCGATACGCTCCTGCTGGTGCGGGGCGGCGGCAGCATCGAAGACCTCTGGAGCTTCAACGACGAAGACCTGGCGCGCCAGGTGGCGGTCAGTGAAATTCCCGTCATCAGCGGCGTGGGTCACGAAACCGACTTCACCATCGTGGACTTCGTGTCCGACCTGCGGGCGCCCACGCCCACCGCCGCGGCCGAGCTGGCCTGCGCGCCGCGCGCGGAATTGCTGGGCCGCGTCATGCAGACGCTGCAAACCATGGTGCGCGGCCAGCAGCGCCGGCTGGAGCGGGCAG
>NZ_DIEJ01000308.1:0-3336 GCF_002418565.1 Achromobacter sp. UBA5777
CCCGCGCGCCCGCGCGCCAGGCTAAGGCCACGCCCGCGCCGGCCAAGCGCAGCAAGGCGCGCGCCGAGAACGCCCCGCGCAAGCTGTTCGTGCTGGACACGAACGTGCTGCTGCACGACCCCAGCTCGCTGTTCCGCTTTGAAGAACACGACATCTTCCTGCCGATGATGACGCTGGAAGAACTGGATCACCAGAAAAAGGGCATGTCCGAGGTGGCGCGCAATGCGCGTCAGGTCAGCCGTTCGCTGGACTCGCTGGTGCAGGACGCCACGCATCTGGACGAAGGGCTTGAGCTGGCAAAGCTGGGCAACAAGGACGCCACCGGCCGTCTGATGTTCCAGACGACCGCCATCCACAGCACCCTGCCCTCGGACCTGCCGATGGGCAAGGCCGACAACCAGATCCTGGGCGTGGTGCGCGCCCTGCAAGAAAAGTACCCACAGCGCGAGGTCGTGCTGGTGTCCAAGGACATCAACATGCGCCTGAAGGCGCGCGCGCTGGGCATGGCCGCCGAAGACTACTTCAACGACCACGTCCTTGAAGACTCGGACCTGATGTACTCGGGCGTGATGCAGTTGCCCGAAGACTTCTGGAACAAGCACGGCAAGGACGTCGAGTCCTGGCAACAGGGCGGCACCACCTTCTACCGCATCCACGGTCCGCTGTGTTCGCAGTTCGTCGTCAACCAGTTCGTCTACTTCGAAGGCCAGATGCCGCTGTACGCGCAAGTGCGCGAAGTCAGCGGCAAGATGGCGGTGCTGGCCACCCTGCGCGACTACACCCACGGCAAGAACAATGTCTGGGGCATCACGGCGCGCAACCGCGAGCAGAACTTCGCCATGAACCTGCTGATGAACCCGGAATGCGACTTCGTGTCGCTGCTGGGCCAGGCCGGCACCGGCAAGACGCTGCTGGCGCTGGCGGCGGGCATCACGCAGGTGCTGGAAACCAAGCGCTACACCGAGATCATCATGACGCGCGTCACGGTGCCTGTCGGTGAAGACATCGGTTTCCTGCCGGGCACCGAAGAGGAAAAGATGCTGCCGTGGATGGGCGCGCTGGAAGACAACCTCGACGTGCTGAACATGGGTGAGGGCGAAGGCAATGGGGACTGGGGCCGCGCGGCTACCATGGACCTCATCCGCTCGCGCATCAAGGTGAAGTCCCTGAACTTCATGCGCGGCCGCACCTTCCTGAACAAGTACCTCATCATCGACGAAGCGCAGAACCTGACGCCCAAGCAGATGAAAACGCTGGTCACCCGCGCGGGTCCCGGCACCAAGGTGATCTGCCTGGGCAACGTCGCCCAGATCGACACCCCCTACCTGACCGAAGGCAGCTCCGGCCTGACGTTCGTGGTCGACCGCTTCAAGGGCTGGCCGCACTCCGGCCACGTCACGTTGCAACGCGGCGAACGCTCGCGCCTGGCCGACTACGCGGGCGACGTGCTGTAGTTCTTCTTCTCGTCCGCAACAAAAAAGCCCCTTGATTGCTCAAGGGGCTTTTTTTCACGACCGCGAGCCGATTATTTGTCGGCGGCGTTGGTGATGGCATTGCCCGCCCGGGACACATCCTTGCCCATGCCGGCGACGGTATTGCAACCGGCCAGCACGAAGCCGAATACGACAAAGGCAGTCAGCACAAACTTGCCGCGCATGCTCTAACTCCAAAATGAAAAGATGAAAGCGCCGATGCTCAGGCGATCTGCACGCGCAGTTCGCCCAGGCCTTCGACGCCGCCAGTGATCACGTCACCTTGGCGCACGGCGCCCACGCCTTCAGGCGTACCGGTGAAGATGATGTCGCCGGGCTGCAGTTCAAACAGGCCCGACAGATAAGAAATGCTTTCCGGAATGTTCCACAGCATCTGCGAGATGTCGCTGGATTGCTTGCGCTCGCCGTTGACGTCCAGCCAGATGGCGCCCTTGTCGAGCGTGCCGACCACGCTGCGCGGGTGGATGGGGCCCAGCGGGGCGGACTGATCGAACGCCTTGCCGATTTCCCAGGGACGGCCCTGCTTCTTCATTTCGCCTTGCAGGTCACGGCGGGTCATGTCCAGACCCAGCGCATAGCCCCACACGCATTCGTTGGCCTGTTCGACGGGGATGTCGCGGCCGCCCTTGCCCAGCACCACGACCAGCTCCATTTCGTAGTGCAGATTGGACGTCTTGGGCGGGTACGGCATCTTGCCGGTTTCGCCATCGGCCACGATCAGCACCGCGTCGGCGGGCTTGCAGAAGAAGAACGGATCTTCACGGCCGGTGAAACCCATTTCCTTGGCGTGTTCGGCGTAATTGCGGCCGACGCAATACACGCGGCGCACGGGGAACAGCGCGGCGCTGCCGGCAACGGGAACCGCGACGGGCGGTTGGGGAGGCAAAACGTAGTCCATGAGCTATCAACCTATGACAAATACGTGACCGGAAAAACCGGAAAAAATATTACCCCGACGCGCGCGCGCTTGGCTTGCCCTGTGACCCCGCGATGGGGCGGTGTTGTTGTTGGGCGGCCGGGCGTTTGAAAAAGCACTCGCGAGTGTAGCCCTTTCTGCGGCCAAAGCGAGTGCCGGATGGATCTGGCGCCCCATAAGACAACGGCGCGGCTGCGACTGGCCGCAGCCGTCGCGGCCGCGCCGCAGGAAGGCGCCAGCCGGCGCGATGATGCCGGCTGGCGGATAGCCCGATCAGCCCTTGGTGTAGCGCTCGGCGCTGCGCACGATTTCCTCGTGTGCGGCGTCCACGCCCTTCCAGCCCTTGACCTTGACCCACTTGCCCTTTTCCAGGTCCTTGTAATGCTCGAAGAAGTGCTGGATGCGGGAGATGTCTTCCGCCGGCAGATCTTCATAGGACTTGATGTTGCGGTACGGGGGGTACAGCTTTTCGATCGGCACGGCCAGCAGCTTGGCGTCGCCGCCCGACTCGTCGTCCATTTCCAGCACGCCGATGGCGCGGCAGCGCACGACGGCGCCGATCTGGATCGGGAACGGCGTCAGGACCAGCACGTCGGCCGGGTCGCCGTCTTCGGACAGGGTCTGGGGAATGTAGCCGTAGTTGCACGGGTAGTGCATGGCCGTCAGCATGAAGCGGTCAACGAAGATCGCACCGGAATCCTTGTCGACCTCGTACTTCACCGGGTCGGCGTTCATGGGGATTTCGATGATGACGTTGAAGTCTTCCGGCAGCTTCTTGCCAGGGGAGACGCGATCAAGACTCATGGTTCAACCTTGTTTGTCTGAAGGGATATTCAAATCGAGCCGTCGTCCTTGAACGGCGGCTTGGTGGTCGGCACGGGCGCCGCGGGCGCTGCCGGCTTGGCGGCGGGCGCAGCGGGCGCCGGC
>NZ_DIEJ01000059.1:0-5462 GCF_002418565.1 Achromobacter sp. UBA5777
GTCGTACCAGTCCAGCGCGCCGCCGCCGCTTTGCCAGGCGCCGCCGTGCAGCCAGACGACCACGGGACGGCGCTTGCCGTCCGCGGCCGGCGTCCAGACCGTCAGGTGCAGGCAGTCTTCGGATTGTTCGGCGTCGAAATCGCCCATGGCGCCGCGCAGGCGCGAGGGCAACTGCGGCGGGACAGGGCCGGTTCCCGTGGCGTCGAATTCGCCGCGAATGTCCGCCGGTTGCGGCGGTGCAAAGCGCAGTTCGCCCACGGGCGCCTGCGCATACGGAATGGCGCCATAGCGGCACACGCCGCCGTCGCGCACGCCAACCAGCGTGCCAGTGCGCAGCGCCGCCTTCACGCGTTCACTCATATTCCTGCCCCTTGTATCGTTGTTCATCGTCCAGCGGCGGCAATCTGTGCTGCCGCCGGACTAATGGTAGGGAGGAAAGTGCCGCGCCGGGCATTCCGGTTTTGAACATAGCCATGCGCAACACGCATGGCTGGACGGGGTCCGACCGGACCGTGGCGACCCCGACGCCGCTATCGGGACCTCGTTATTTGGCGATGCGTGCGTCCAGGCTGTTGTCCGCCAGCGCCTGCGCCTGTTCGCGCGTCATGCCCAGGTGCTCGTACAGCGCGTGGAAGTTCTCGGTGACATAGCCGCCAAAGTAGGCGGGATCGTCGGAGTTGACCGTGACCTTCACGCCGGCATCCAGCAGCGACAGGATGTTGTGCTCGCGCATGTGATCGAACACGCGCAGCCGGGTGTTGGACAGCGGACAGACGGTCAGGGGAATCTGCTCGTCGATCAGGCGCGCGATCAATTTCGGGTCTTCGGCGGCACGTACGCCGTGGTCGATACGCAGCACCTTCAGCAGGTCCAGCGCCTCCCAGATGTATTCGGGCGGGCCTTCCTCGCCCGCATGCGCCACGGCGGGCAGGCCTTCGGCGCGCGCGCGGTCGAACACCCGCTGAAAGAGCCGCGGCGGAAAGCCTTGTTCGCTGCTGTCCAGGCCCACGGCGATGAAGGCGTCGCGATAGGGCAGCGCCTGCTCCAGCGTACGCATCGCCTGTTCTTCGGGCAGGTGGCGCAGAAAGCTGAGGATCAGCCCGCTGGTCACGCCCAGCTGCTTGCGGCCGTCAGCCAGCGCCTGACTGATGCCGTTCAGCACGGTCTCGAAGGGCACGCCGCGGTCGGTGTGGGTCTGCGGATCGAAGAAGGGCTCGGTGTGCACCACGTTCTGCTCGTGGCATTTGAGCAGGTAGGCCCACGTCAGGTCGTAGAAATCCTGCTCGGTGCGCAGGACGTCCGCGCCCATGTAGTACAGATCCAGGAATTCCTGGAGGTTGTTGTAGTTGTAGGCGCCGCGCAGGGCCTCGATATCAGGCCAGGGCAGCGCCACGCCGTTGCGCTGCGCCAGCTTGAAGAGCAGTTCGGGTTCGAGCGTGCCCTCCAGATGCAGGTGCAATTCCGCCTTGGGCAATGCGTTGAGCCAGTCGTACATGGGTGCTCCGGTATGAATGAGGTGCGTGTTCGGGTTGCGGCGCGCGGTTCATGCGGCCAGCGCGATGCCATCGGCCTGGATGGTGCGTTCGAGCTGGGCGGCGAAGGCGCGCGCCTGACGGGTGCTGGGGCGGTCGCGGCGCCAGATGGCGGCAAGGGGCGACCTGCGCAGGGCGGGACGGGCCGGCAATACGGCCAGTTCGCCGCGTGCCTGGCGGACAGCCGCGACGCTGCCGGGCAGCATCCACAGGTAGTGTCCGTCCAGGAGCAATTCGCGGCCGAATTCCAGCGACAGGACGCCGATCATATCCGGAATAGCCAGACCGGCCTGGCGCAGGGACAATTCCAGCTCGCCGCGGATACGGCTGCCGGGCAGGGCGGTGATCCATGGGTAGGCCACGTAATCGGCCAGCGTGGCCTGCGGCAGACGCGTCAGCGGATGGTGCGTGGCGCAGGCCAACACCACCGGATCCTCCAGCAGGGTGGTCGACCGGTAGATCTCCGGATTCACGGTGGACGAGAAACGGCTGATCAACACGTCCAGCGCGCCGGCGTCCAGGTCCTCGATCAGCCGCTCGTGGGTGCCGATCTCGATGGTGAGCGTGATGCGCGGATGCGCCTCGCGGTAGTCACGCGCGGCCTGCGCCACCGGCCAGCCCGCAAACATGGAAAAGCAGCCCACGGTCAGGCTGCCTTCTTCACCGCGCGAGACGGCGGCCAGGTCGACCTCGGCCTTGCGAAAGCCGGTCAGCAACTGCCGCGCGTGCCGGCACATGGCGTCGCCGAGCGGCGTGCAGGTCGTGCCCTTTGCCGTGCGCTCGAACAGCCGCGCGCCCACCAGCTCCTCGATCTCTGCGATCGCGCGGGACAGGCCCGATTGCGTGCTGTGCAACTGCGCCGCTGCCTTGGACAGGTTGCCCAATTCGGAGACGGTCAGCACGATCTCCAGGTGCCGGATGCGGAGTTTGCCTCGGAACGGTGTCATGGCGCAGGGGAGCGGAAGCGATTTGCCGATTATTCTCCCGCGCCGGGCGCTTGGCAACGCGGTGCGGGATTCGGGATATAGTTCGACGCCTGCATGGGCTTCGGCTTGCAACGGGAGAGCAGCATTGAATTTGAAGGAGCGGGGCGGCGGGCGCGCCGCGCAATGCGTCACCCAGCGTGAAGGCTGGCCTAACGCCAAGCGCACCGGCGCCTTCGCAACGATCACCTTGCTGGCCGCGGCGCTGGCCGGCTGCACCGCGTCGCGCGTGGACGAGGTCGTCGTGAAGTGGCCGTCCTTCAAAGACAACACGCAAGTCCTGCTGCCGTCGGACGCGGCGCAGTGCCCCGACCTGACGGGCACCTATCGTGCCCAGGGCGAACGACGCGCAGGCGATGCCCACGCGTTCCTGCTCGAAGACCTGCGTGGCTTTCTGCTGTATCCCTTGGACCTGCCGGGCATGCGCGATGCGCCGCTGCCGGCTTGGAAACCGTCGTCCCGCTCGACCGTTTCGTTCGTCGCCGATGCGCGCGGTTGGCAGATCGAGACGCATGATGGGCAAGGTGCGCGCGAGGCCGCGCAGCTTGCTGTCCACGACGAAGGTGCCGGCTCCATGGCCTCGGCCGGCGAACCCATGCGCCCCGGCAACGCCATCTGGCGCGCTGCCGGGTGCACGCAAGGCCGGCTATGGATCAGCGTGCGGCATGACTGGCGCCAGCATGAGTCCATGGGCGTGCGGCGCCATGTTGCCGTTCTGCGCAAGGACGCAGGCGGGCTGCTGCTGACGGTGCAACGCGAGTCCGACAGCATCGGGATGCTGCTGCCCTGGTACACGAATAGCGGCGATTTGTTCCAATACTGGTTTGCGCCCGCCAACGATCATCCCTGAATTCCGCGGGCGCGCGCCTGCCTTTCACTGAGACCGAGAGAACCATGACCGCCAAACGGCTTTTCACCTGGACCTTCTTTTTCGCGCTATTCGTGGTGCTGGTCGCGCTGTTCTGGCGCCAGCTGTTCATGCAGACCCCGCCGTCGCTGCGCGAGCTCGGCGGCACCATTGAGGGCGGCAACGCCCACATCTATGGCGAATCGCCGCGCCAGGACGGCATGGCCGACCGGGCAATGTTGGCCGCGGCGCAACGCGGCGAGCCGGGCGCCCAATACATGCAGGGCCTCGTCATGGAGCATTTCGACATGAAGGAAGCGCTGCGCTGGTACGAGGCCGCCGCGGCCCAGGGTTATGAACTGGCGGCGCAGCGCCTGGCGCAATTGCGCGACGCGCCGCAGGCTGCGCAGTAACGGCACGCAAACAACGCCGCGTAATGGTCCCGCGCCAGTAATGCCGCTCCCGCCTCATCGCGCAATGGCAGATCCGCCTTGAACGCACCCGCGCCCCACGCCCGCTTCGTGACCGGCCCGCTCGGCGGGCACGTGCTCGAGATGATCCTGACCGGCTGGGCCAGCATGCTGGCCGTCTTCGCTGTCGAGTTCCTGTCGCTGCTTTACCTTGGCACGCTTGAGGACGAAGCCGTATTGGGTGCGGTGGGCTTCGGGTCCATGACGCAATTCACCATCACGTCCGTCTGCATCGGCGTCACGGTGGGCGGCGCGGCGCTGGTCTCGCGCGCGCTTGGCGCGCAGGACGCCGGCCGGGCGCGCACGCTTGCGGGCGCGTCGCTGATCCTGATGGCAGCCGCCGCAGTGGCGGCGGGCGCGGTGTTTTTGGCGGCGATCGGCCCCTTCACCGCAGCCATCGGGCTGGCCGCAGACGTCCGCGACCATCTGCTGTCGTATGTGCTCATCACCACGCCGTTCGCGGTGGTCATGGGCATCGGGATGATGCTGTCGAATTTGTTGCGCGCGGCCGGCCAGGGGCGGCAGTCGATGTGGGTGCTGCTGGCCGGCACCGGCACGGTCGCCGTGCTCGACCCCATCGTCATCTTCGTGCTGGACGGCGGCATGGAGGGCATTGCCTGGGCCGGCGGGGTGGGGCGCGTCGCCACGGTCGTGCTGGGCGCCTGGCTGGTGTTCCGCAAGCACCGGCTGGTGGCCTGGCCGCCTGCGCGGGAACTACGCGAGCACCTGGGCGCCATCGGCAATATTGCCTTGCCTGCGGCGCTGACCACCCTGGCCACGCCGGCGGCGGTCATCTTTACCGTCTCTACCTATTCCAGCTTCGGTCCCAGCGTGCTGGCGGGCGCCACGGTGGTCGACCGGCTGCTGCAACTGGCCTATTCGCTGTTCTTCGTGCTGCCCGGGGCCATCGGGCCGATCCTCGGTCAGAATCTGGGCGCTGGTCAATGGGACCGCGTGAAGGCCACCGTGGCGCTTACGACGCGCTGGGCGCTGCTGTACGGGTTTTCGGCGGCGGTCGTGCTGGCGGTGCTGGCGCCGTGGATGCCGGATATCTTCCGGGTCACTGGCCCCGGGCGCGACCTGATCGTCTTCTTCTGCCGCGTCGGCAGCTTTGCGTGGGCGCTGAACAGTCTGTTCTTCGTCGCGATCTCCGTATTCAACAACCTGGGATACGCCACGTATTCCACCGCCATCGGCTGGCTGCGCGCTACGGTGGGCACCATACCCTTCGTGTGGCTGGGCGCGCACCTGGGCGGGCCCGAGGGCGTGATGCTGGGGCAGATGGGCGGCTTTGCGATTTTCAGCCTGATTGCGATGTGGCTGTGCCGGCGCGTGCTGCGCGCGCCACCAGCGGGATTCCAGCACGGCGCGGCGGCCTAGCCGGGGGGCGCGTTCGATTTCGACGGCTGGTCGCGGTACGATCCCGGCTGACTTCGATTTTTCAGGAAAGCCATGCGCCAGAGTTTCTCCCGTCCTCGAATCGACAGCCTTTCCCGCGTGTTGCTGGCCGCGGCACTGACCGCCGCTGCCGCCAGCGCCGCGCAGGCGCAGTCGCCCGGATCGGCCACCGGATCGCGCGCCCAGACGCCCGCGCCGGAGCAGCAACAGCCCGTGCTCAAACCCAAACGCA
>NZ_DIEJ01000067.1:0-3689 GCF_002418565.1 Achromobacter sp. UBA5777
GGATGCCGGCGGCGCGCGCCTCGGCCGGGCGCAGCGCCGGGTCGACGCCGCGCACGCGGATCAGCGGGTTCTCGCGTTCGTACTGGCGCAGCAGTTCCAGCGCGTCGACCATGCTCTTGTTGCGCAGGTCGTAGAACCACGTCACCTCGACCGGCTGACGCACTTGCCGCGCGACTTCCAGGCTTTCAGGGGCCAGGCTGTACACGCGCTGCGCGGTCAGGTCGATGCGGCCCAGATGCCGCGACGCCCACAGGTTCAACGCCAGCAGCAGCGCGGCCACGGCCAGCACCGGCAGCCACAGCGACAGCCGCCGTCCGGCGCGGCGCACGGCGGGGCTCATCGCAGCCTCCAGCGCTTCAGATTGACGGAGGCCACCATCAACGCCAGCATGGCCACGCTGGCGAGCGTGACGGTGGCGGGTCCGGGCAGCACGCCCCGGATGAAGTCCACATGCTGCGCCGACAGCGACAGGGCCTGGAAGAACGGCGACAGCGCCGGAAACGCATCCAGCGCCGCCGGGTAGTCGATGAACCACAGCAACACGAGGATGCCCCACGTGGCGCTGGCGGCGACGATCTGGTTCGAGCAGGCGCTGGACACGGCAATGCCGATCGCCAGGAAGAGCGCGCCGTACAGGAACACGCCGATGTACCCGCCCACGATGGGACCGTAGTCAGGTTGCCCGTACCAGGCCAGCGGCAGCACCGCCGACATGGTGCCGGCCAGCATCAGCGCCAGCATGGTCAGCCCGGCCGCAAACTTGGCCGCGACCAGCGTGAAGTCCGACAGGGGCAGCGTCAGCAGCAGCTCCAGCGTTCCCTGCCGCGCCTCTTCGGCAAAGGCGCGCATGCTGACCAGCGGCATCACCAGCATCAGCAGGATGGTCATGTTGTGAAACGCCGTCACCATCTGGCCGGTGCTGACGAAGAACAGGTTGAAGCTGAACAGATAGCCCGACAACGCCCAGAACACCGCCACGACGGCCAGCGCCACGGGCGAGCCGAAGTCGGTGCGCAGTTCCTTGCGGTACAACGCCGCGAAACCCGTCATGCGCGTCTCCGTAATGGGGGATCGTTGGGCGCCAGCGCCGCCAGCAGGCGGGCTTCGACCGCTTCCTGCGCGGGCAGCACGGCGCGCAGTTCCGCGTGCGCCAGCGCGGTGCGCATGACCGCGTCGCAGGCGGCGGCGTTGGTAGTCGCACTGGCGGTCTTGTTGCCGGCCGCGCTTGCACCCGGTGCATCCCACGTGATGCGCCACTTGCTGGTGCCGGCATCCAGCAGCGTGATCTCCACAGCTTTCACGCCCGCGCACGCCGACAACGCGGCGTGCAGTGCGGCATGCCCGGCGGCGGGCAACGCCAGCTGCAATTGCAGCGCCGCCCGCGATTCGCCCAGCGGCTGGTCCTCGACCAACCGGCCCTGCCGCAGGATCGCGATGCGCGAGCAAAGCGCCTCGACCTCCTGCATCAAATGGCTGCTGAACACCACCGCGCGGCCTTCCGCGCAGCGGCGGATCATTGCGCGGGCTTCCACGATCTGCACGGGATCCAGGCCGTTGGTGGCTTCGTCCAGCAGCAGCACGGGCGGGTCGTTCAGCACCGCCTGCGCCAGCCCCACGCGCTGGCGCTGCCCCTTGGACAGACGCCCGATCACCGAGCGCGCCACGCCTTGCAGATCGAAGCCGTCGATGGCCCGTTCGATGGCCAGGCGGCGTGCGCTGGCGCCGCCCTGCACTTTGACGCCCGCGCCGAACTCCAGATATTGCGTAACGGTCAACGCGTCATAGAGCGGCGCGCGTTCGGGCAGATAGCCGATGTCGGCGTTGCCGCGGCCCGGCGCGGGCTCGCGCCCCCGGATCGTGATGCGCCCGCTGTCGGGCGTATAAAAGCCCGCCATCAGGCGCAGCGTGGTGGTCTTGCCGCTGCCGTTCGGCCCCAGCAGGCCCAAGATCTCCCCCGGCCTGACGGACAGGCTGAGGGATTCCAGAACCTGACGGGATCCGAACGACTTGCAGACCTGGTGCAAGGCGACGGCGGGCTCCATGGCGCGCCTTTTAGTCGAACACTTTGGTCTTGGCGTTCTGCGCGTGCTGCTCCGCGTCGTGGCTGTACCAGAGCTGGCCCTGGCGCGCGTCGCGGATCTGCTTGAGACGGTCGATGGCCTGCATGGACGCCGCCGTGTTCCAGGTGATGCCCGGAATGACGCCAGCCTCGTTTTCACCCGTGTAGATGGCATCGGCCGCCAGCAGCACAGTGCCGGTCTTGGGCAGCTTGACCTGCAGCGACTGGTGGCCCTGCGTGTGGCCCTTGGTGTCCAGCAGCACGATGGTGCCGTCGCCGAACAGGTCGAAGTCGCCCTCGACCTGGATGAAATCGTAGTCCCGCGTGGTGTCGAAGTCCTTCATGACGTAGGCCGCGCGCTGGAATTTCTCGGGCCACCAGGCGGCGCGCAGCTCGGCCTTCTGCACCACGTGCTTGGCCTTGGGGAACATCTTGATGTTGCCGGCGTGATCCAGATGGAAGTGCGAGTACACGACGTACTTCACGTCGCTCACGTCAAAGCCGGCGGCCTTGAGCTGGCGGTCGATGACCTCGTCGCGGCCCTGGATGGAATTGAACGCGCCGCACAGGCCCTGCCCCCAATAATTGGCGCAATTGCCGTCGGCCGTGGCCTGGTTCATGCCGGTGTCGAACAGCACCAGGCCGCGCGGGTGCTGGATCACGTAAGCCGGCACCGGAATCTTGATCTTGGTGCCGACGTCGACCATGGCGGTCATGAACCCCTTGTCCAGCTCGATCTTGCCCACCGAGAGCTGCATCAGCTTCACGTCCACCGGCGGCGCGTCGGCAGCATGTGCCCATCCGCCCGCCATGACCGCCACCGCCCCAACCATTGCCTTCCAGCTCTTGCTCATTGTTGTCTCCTCGGACCAACAGGGGTAAGCCGCAGCCCGGACGGCGCGGCCGATCAGCAAGCTCCGGGTGTGTCCCGGGTTCACATCGTCGACAGGGTGTTTTTTTCCGTGCGAAGGCGCCTTGCGGCGGGCCGCGATATCCATGCGCGCGGCCGGAAACGGCATCTGGCGGCCGCTTTCTCTGTTGCGCACTCTGACGCAGCCCGGATTGGCTGCCAATTAAGGATTTGTGAAGCTGGGCTTCGGGGCGCGCGAAGTGGGGGGAACCCTAGTGATCCCCGCCGTCCGGCATGGCAAGATGCGCCATGACCGCTTCCTTCACTCCGCCCAGCTACAGCAGCGCCCCCGACGTCAACTGGACCACCGCCGACCTGTGCGACACCTGCATGGGTCAGGCCGACTGGGACCTGCGTGTGCTGCCGCCCGTCTTTCGCGCGTTCGGCGGTCGATCCTGGTATTTCGGCCAAGTGGTGGCGGTGCCCTCGCCCGCCGAAGACGGCGCACTGTCGCTGGCGGGCCTGCTGGCGGAACCGGGACTGGGCCGTGTGCTGGTGGTGGATGGGCTGGGCAGCGCCGCGCACGCGATTCTGGGGGACCGCATGGCGGGTATGGGCGTGCAAAACGGCTGGAGCGGCGTGCTGGTGAACGGCCACGTGCGCGACACGCCCGTGCTGGCCCGCATGCCGCTGGGCGTGCATGCGCTGGGCGCGATGCCCAACCGCCCCGCGGCCATGACGCCGGCGCAGGCGGGTGAGCAGGTGCGGATTCAAGGGGTT
>NZ_DIEJ01000186.1:0-4960 GCF_002418565.1 Achromobacter sp. UBA5777
CGGTCATCCGCGACCACTACGAAACCCACGAAGCCGCGCGCGCGATGTCGCTGCTGATGCTCATCATGGGCCTCGCGCCCATCCTCGCGCCGCTGATCGGCGGCCAGCTGCTGGCCATCACCTCGTGGCGCAGCCTGTTCTGGGTGATGCTGGCGGGCGGTGCGATGTTGATGGCGGCGGTCATCATGATCATGAAGGAATCCCTAACGCCGGACCGCGTGGTGCCGCTGCGCTGGAGCACCATCCTGCAGAACTACCGCGGCCTCTTCGCGCACCGCGGCTTCATGTCGCACAGCCTGGCGGGCGGGTTCGGGCAGGCCGGCATGTTTGCGTACATCATCGGTTCGCCCCGCGTCTTCATCGAACTCTACGGCGTGCCGCCGCAGTACTACGGTCTGCTGTTTGGCACCAACGCGCTGTCTCTCATCATCTGCTCGCAGATCAGCGCCCGCCTGCTGCGCACCCACACGCCGCGCCAATTGCAGCGCCGTGCGCTGGTCACGCTGGCGTGCGCCAGCCTCGTCGCCGTCGCCCTGACACTGGCCGGTTTGATGACGCTGCCGCTGCTGATGCTGTGCCTGATCGCCTACATGGGCAGCCAGGGCTTCGTGAACCCCAACTCGGCGGCGCTCGCGCTGTCCGACCAAGGCAAGCGCCTGGGCGCGGCGTCGGCCCTATTGGGGACGCTTCAATTGTCGTGCGGCGCCCTGGCGGGTTTTGCCGTCAGCGCCTGGCAGGCCGACACCGCCCTGCCCCTGACGACCACCCTGGCGGCGTGCGCCTGCCTGTCCTGGACAGCCGGCCGTGTGGCGCGTTCGCACACCGCGTAGCCCTTTGGCTTGATTTATTTAAGAATTCCGTATTAGAATCGCGGTCTTCACATGAAGTTTCCCGTGCAGGACTACTATGCTTTGTAGTTCAGCACTCTGACCCCCAACCGCGTGTTGTGAATTCAAAGCTTGAATTCAAGCGGGTGGCAGGCAGCGGGTATAAGCACTGGGGTGAAATCACTTTCCCCCTCATCCACTAAGACTGGGTGGCCGGCCAAGGCAGCGCACAGCGCAGCCCACACAGCCCGGCGGCTAAACCCCCGTCTACCCCCCGAAGCGATGCGCGGCAAGAACGACACTAAAGAGGTGCATCCATGGCACGCGTATGCCAAGTGACCGGCAAAGGCCCGATGGTGGGCAACAATGTTTCGCACGCGAACAACAAGACCAAGCGCCGCTTCCTGCCCAACCTGCAATCGCGCCGGTTCTGGGTTGAAAGCGAAAACCGCTGGGTTCGCCTGCGTGTTTCGGCCAAGGCCATCCGCACGATCGACAAGAACGGCATCGAAGCCGTGCTGGCCGACATGCGTGCCCGCGGCGAACTGGCCTAATCGGCCGCCCCGCCAATCTACATACTAGGAGCACGACATGGCCAAAGGTATCCGCGAAAAGATCAAGCTCGAGTCGACCGCCGGCACGGGTCATTTCTACACGACCACCAAGAACAAGCGCAACATGCCCGAGAAGATGCTGATCAAGAAATTTGATCCGGTCGCTCGTAAGCACGTCGACTACAAGGAAACCAAGCTGAAGTAATTCAGCCGGTATCCCGCAAGAAAGGCCCTGTCATGCAGGGCCTTTTTTATTGCCGTTATTTTCTTGCCATTCGTTTTCCACCATCATTTGCCGCCGCGCTGAAGGCCATGTTTCAATTAGGCCGCACCCGCGGCGCCCCAGGCGCGCGCAGGGGCCCGATTCATTCAACGCTGCGATAACCCGCCATGATCCGTCCCTGCCTCACCCTGCTGCGCCGCGCCGTTGCGCCCGCCCTTATCGCCCTGGCGCTGGCGCCGGCCGCCCCCGCCGCCGCGAAAGACAAGGAACCGCCGATCCGCATCGGCGAGATCAACAGCTACAAGGCCATTCCCGCCTTTCTGGGTCCGTACAAGAAGGGCTGGCAGTTGGCGCTTGAAGAAGTCAACGCCGCGGGCGGCGTGCTGGGCAGAAAGCTCGAGGTCATCTCGCGCGACGATAACGGCAATCCCGGCGACTCGGTCCGCGCCGCGCAGGAATTGCTGGCGCGCGAAAAAGTCGAGTTGCTGTTCGGCGGCTTTCTTTCCAACACGGGTCTTGCACTGACCGACTTCGCCAAGCAGCAAGAGGTGTTCTTTCTGGCCGCCGAACCGCTGACCGACAAGATCACCTGGCAGGAAGGCAACCGCTATACCTACCGCCTGCGTCCCTCCACCTGGATGCACGTGGCCGCGCTGGCCCCCAAGGCGCTCGCGCTGCGCAAGAAGCGCTGGGCCATCGTCTATCCCAATTACGAATACGGCCAATCCGCCGTGGCCACGTTCAAGGCCATGATGCAATCGTTCCAGTCCGACGTGGAATTCGTCGCCGAACAAGCCGTGCCGCTGGGCAAGGTGGATGCCGGCGCGGTCGTGCAGGCGCTGGCCGACGCCAAGCCCGACGCCATCTTCAACGTGCTGTTCGCCGCCGACCTGACCCGCTTCGTGCGCGAAGGCAACACGCGCGGCCTGTTCGAAAACATGCCCGTCGTGTCGCTCTTGTCCGGCGAACCCGAATACCTGGAACCGCTGGGCGCCGACACGCCCACCGGCTGGATCGTCACCGGCTACCCCTGGTACGCCATCGACACCCCGGCCAACAAGACCTTCGTCGAGGCCTACAAGAAGCGTTTCAACGAGACGCCCAAGGTCGGCTCCGTGGTCGGCTACGCGTCGCTGATGTCGATTGCGCAGGGCCTGAAGGCCGCCGGTTCCGTCGACACGGAAAAGCTCGTCGACGCCTTTGCCGGCCTGAAGGTGGACACGCCCTACGGCCCCATCCAGTACCGCAAGATAGACCATCAATCCACGATGGGCGTCTATGTGGGCGTGACGGCGGTCGAAGACGGCAAGGGCATCATGAAGGATTTCGCCTACATCGACGGCGCCCGCCTGCAACCGCCTGACGAGCAGGTGCGAAAGATGCGGCCGGCGCCGGCCCGCTGATGAATGTATCCGGGCTGCTGCTGCAGCTACTCAACGGCCTGGCCGACGCCAGCGCGCTGTTTCTGGTCGCCGCCGGGCTTTCGCTGATCTTTGGCGTGACCCGCGTGGTCAATTTCGCGCACGGCTCGTTCTACATGCTGGGCGTGTACCTGGCCTGGACCTTCACCAGCCACTTCGGCGGCGGCGCGGGCTACTGGTTCGGGCTGCTGCTGGCGGCGCTAGCTACCGGCCTGATCGGCGCCGCGGCCGAACTGCTGGTGCTCAAGCGCCTGTACCGCGCCCCCGAACTCTTCCAGCTGCTGGCCACCTTTGCGCTGGTCCTCATCATCGGCGACGTGGCCCTGGCGGTCTGGGGTCCCGAAGACCTCTTCTCCGCCCGCGCGCCGGGCCTGTCGGGCGCCGTGCAGATCCTGGGCCGCCGCTATCCCGAATACGACCTGCTGCTGATCGCCGCCGGTCCTATCGTGCTGGGCCTGCTGTGGCTGCTGCTCATGCGCACGCGCTGGGGCCGGCTGCTGCGCGCCGCGGCCGAGAACCGCACGATGCTCGCGGCCCTGGGCGTCAACCAGGCCTGGCTGTTCACGTCGGCCTTCACGCTGGGCGCCTTCCTTGCCGGCCTGGGCGGGGCGCTGGCCGCGCCGCGCGTGCCCGCCACACTGGGCCTGGACCTGGAGATCATCGCCAGCGCCTTCGTGGTGGTGGTCGTGGGCGGGCTCGGATCGATACCGGGCGCGTTCCTGGCGGCCGTCCTGATCTGCTCGGTCAAGGCGCTGTTCGTGTTCCTGGGCCAGGTCGCCATCGGCCCCTGGGCATTCAACCTGTCCAAGCTCACGCTGCTGGCTGAATTCGCGGTAATGGCCGTGGTGCTGGTCGTGCGGCCATGGGGCCTGATGGGCAAGCCGCCCGCGCCGGCCTCGCACGCCGGACCGCCCGAACGCCCCATCGCCCCCGCTGGGCCTCGGCTGCGTCTGGCCTACGCCGTGCTGCTGGTCCTGTTGGCGCTGGTGCCCGTCGCCACGCTGTACTGGCCCTATCTCAGCATCCTGATGACCGAGATCCTGATCGCCGCGCTGTTTGCCGCCAGCCTGCACTTTCTGACCGGACTGGCGGGCATGACGTCGTTCGGCCACGCCGCATGGTTCGGGCTGGGGGCCTACGGCGCCGCGTTGCTGCTGAAACTGGCCGCCATCCCCATGGAAGCGGCGCTACTGCTCGGCCCGTTCGCCGCGGCCCTTGGCGCGCTGGTGTTTGGCTGGTTCTGTGTGCGCCTGTCCGGCGTGTACCTCGCCATGCTGACCCTGGCCGTCGCGCAGATCCTGTGGGCGCTCACCTATCAATGGGATGACGTGACCGGCGGCAGCAACGGGCTGACCGGCTTGTGGCCCTCGGCATGGCTCTCGCAAGGGCCGTGGTTCTATTACCTGTCGCTGGTGCNNTGCGCTGCGCGGCGTGCGCGATTCGGCCTTGCGCGCCGAAGCGCTGGGCATGGACACGCGCCGCATCCAGTGGGCCGGATTTGTGGCCGCCTCGTTCGCGGCGGGCCTGGCCGGCTCGCTTTATGCATTTTCCAAGGGCAGCATCGCGCCCGACGTGCTGGCGGTAAGCCGCTCGGTGGACGGACTGGTGATGGTGTTGCTGGGCGGGATCCAGACGCTGGCCGGTCCGCTCGTTGGCGCGGCGTCCTACACCTGGCTGCAGGACGCCGCGGCGCGCAGCACCGAATACTGGCACGCGGTGCTGGGCCTGGCCATCCTGGCGCTGGTCATGGCCTTTCCCGAAGGACTGGCCGGCGCGGCGGCCCGCCTGCGCAGGAGGTCCGCATGACGACGGCAGCTCCCCTGCTGCAGGTGCGCAACCTGCGCAAATCCTTCGGCGGCATCGACGCGCTGGCCGACGTGTCTTTCGACCTGCAAGCCGGACACATGCTGGCCTTGATCGGCCCGAACGGCGCGG
>NZ_DIEJ01000248.1:0-5877 GCF_002418565.1 Achromobacter sp. UBA5777
GGAAGACCGCCACGGCGAAGGCATGATCGGCGACAGCCCCTTGTGGGAAAACGCCATCGTGGAAGACCTGAAGGACAAGCGCTTCGCCCGTCACGGCCTGATCCGCGCCCGCGCGGGCAAGGCCTACGCGGCCTCGCTGGCCAAGCAGTTCGACGTGCGCGCCGCGTCGCTGGACGTGCGCACGCGCAGCCTGTCGGGCGGCAACATGCAGAAGCTGATCCTGGGCCGCACGCTGGCGCGCGAGCCGCGCTTCATCGTGGCCGACCAACCCACCTGGGGCCTGGACATCGGCGCGGTCGCCTACGTGCGCGAGCAACTCCTTGCCGCCCGCGCACGCGGCGCCGGCGTGCTGCTGGTGTCCGAAGACCTGGAAGAGATCTTCGCCCTGGCCGACCGCATCGCCGTGCTGTGCGGCGGCAAGCTGGTCGCGATCAAGCCGGTGGCCGAGTGGACGCCCGCCACCGTCGGCCTGGCCATGACGGGAACCCGGGCATGACGGGTTGCACCGTCACGCCCGGCTTTCTTCACTATTGAGCATCCCATGAAACTGATCCTGGAACGCCGCCCCGAGCCCAGCCGCCTTGCGCTGGCGCTTGCGCCCATCGCGGCCATCCTCTTCACGCTGGCGGTCTGCACGCTGCTGGTGGCCTGGGCCGGCGCCCCCGTCGGCCGCACTTACGCGCTGCTGTTCGAAGGCGCGTTCGGCACCCGCTTCGCACTGTCCGAGACCCTGACCCGCGCCACCCCGCTGATGCTGACCGGCCTGGCCTGTGCCGTGGCGTTCCGCGCGCGCTTCTACAACATCGGCGCCGAGGGCCAGCTGTATCTGGGCGCCCTGGCGGCCGTGGCCGTGGGCGGCCTGCACGGCGGCACGGGTTTCGATCTGCCGATGCCGGTGCTGTTCGGCGGCATGATGCTGGCGGCCGCGTTGGCCGGCGCCTTGCTGCTGCTGATTCCCGCCATCCTGAAAACCCGCCTGGGCGTCGACGAGGTGGTGACCACGCTGCTCGGCAACTTCATCGTGCTGCTGTTCGTGTCGATGATGCTGGACGGCCCGATGAAGGATCCGATGGCGATGGGCTGGCCGCAATCGGTGGCGCTAAACGGCGACCTGGAACTGGGCAAGCTCATCGAACGCACGCGCGCCCACACGGGCCTGTTGTGGGCCGCCGGCCTGGCGCTGGGCCTGTGGCTGCTGAACCGCTACACCGTCTTCGGTTTCCAGATGCGCGCGGTGGGCGCCAACGCACACGCGTCGCGCTTCCTGGGCCTTCCGGTGAACCGCGTGATGCTCGGCACCGCCATGCTGTCCGGCGCGCTGGCGGGTCTGGCCGGCGCCATTGAAGTGGCGGGCCGCACCAGCTACGTCACGCTGGATATGTCGCCGGGCTACGGCTACACGGGTGTCGTCGTTGCCATGCTGGCCGGCCTGCATCCGCTGGGCGTGATCCTGGCCAGCGTTTTCGTTGCCGGCATGCTGGTGGGCGCCGACAGCATGAGCCGCGCCATCGCCGTGCCCAACTACATCGCCGACGTCATCGTCGCCACCTCGTTGCTCGCCATGCTGGTCGCGACGCTATTCGCGCAGTACCGCCTGCGCCGCAACAAGGCTTGAGGAGCACGCCATGGAATGGATGGATCTGATGAGTTCCTCGGCCTTCTGGGTGGCCGTGCTGCGCCTGGCCACGCCGCTGATACTGGGCACGCTGGGCGTGCTGCTGTGCGAGCGCGCCGGGGTGCTGAACCTGGGCATCGAAGGCATCATGGTGGCCGGCGCCTTCACGGGCTGGCTGGTCGTCTACCTGGGCGCGCCGCTGTACGTGGGCGTGCTGGCGGCCGCGCTGGCCGGCGCCGTGTTCGGCCTGCTGCACGCGGTGCTGACAGTTCCGCTGGGCCTGTCGCAGCACGTGTCGGGCCTGGGCGTGACGCTGCTTGCGACCAGCGTGAGTTACTTCGCTTACCGCGTCACGTTCCCCAGCGTGTCCACGCCGCCGACCATCACGCCGTTTGCCGAAATGAAGTTCCTGGACGGCATTCCGCTGATCGGCCCCGTGCTGGCCGGGCAGACGCCGATGACGCTGATCGCGCTCGCCGCGGTGCCGATTCTTGCATGGGTGCTGAACCGCACCCCCGTGGGACTGGCCGTGCGCATGGTGGGCGAGAACCCCGCCGCCGCCGAAGGCCAGGGCCTGTCCGTGACGCGCCTGCGCATCGGCGCTATCGTGGCCGGATCGGCGCTGATGGGCGTGGCGGGCAGCTTTCTGACGCTGGCCGCGTTCAATGCGTTCTTCTTCAACATGGTCAACGGCCGCGGCTGGGTCTGCGTGGCGCTGGTGGTGTTTGCGTCGTGGCGACCGGGCAAGGCGCTGCTGGGAGCGCTGATCTTCGCCTTTTTCGATGCGCTGCAGTTGCGTCTGCAGCAGGGCGGCGCGGCGCTGCCGGGCCTGCCCGAACTGCCGTATCAGGTGTACCTGATGCTGCCTTATATCCTGTCCATCCTGGCCCTGGTGTTCATGGCGCGCCGCGCCGCCTACCCGCAGGCCTTGATGAAGCCCTATCGGAAGGGTGAACGGTGATCCCCTCCGAGGCGCTGCGCGACAGGGATGCAGCAACTGAATGTTTTCGCAAGGAAATCGCATGCTCGATCTGATCATCAAGAACTGCACGCTGCCCGACGGCCGCAAGAACATCGACATCGGCGTGGCCGACGGCCGCATCGCCGCGTTGGAGCCGGCGCTGAAGGCCGAGGCCGCGCAGACCGTGGACGCCGCTGGCCAGCTGGTGACCTCGCCCTTTGTCGACGCGCACTTCCACATGGATTCCACGCTGTCCTTCGGGCTGCCGCGCGTGAACCAGTCTGGCACGCTGCTCGAAGGCATCGCGCTGTGGGGCGAGCTCAAACCCCTGCTGACGCAGGAAGCGCTGGTGGAACGCGCACTCGCCTATTGCGACTGGGCCGTGGCGCGCGGGCTGCTGGCGATCCGCTCGCATGTGGACGTCTGTGATCCGCGCCTCCTCGCGACGGAAGCGCTGCTGCACGTGCGCGAGAAGGTCAAACCCTACCTGGACCTGCAACTCGTTGCCTTCCCGCAGGACGGCGTGCTGCGCGCCCCCGGCGCACTGGACAACCTGAAGCGCGCGCTGGACATGGGCGTGGACGCGGTGGGCGGCATTCCGCACTTCGAACGCACCATGCAGGACGGCGCCGAATCCGTGCGCATCCTGTGCGAACTGGCGGCCGAGCGCGGCCTGCGCGTGGACATGCACTGCGACGAAAGCGACGACCCGCTGTCGCGCCACATCGAGACGCTGGCGTATCACACGCAACGCCTGGGCCTGCACGGCCGCGTGACGGGGTCGCACCTGACGTCCATGCACTCGATGGACAACTACTACGTGTCCAAGCTGATCCCGCTGATCCGGGAAGCGGGCGTCTCCGCGATTGCGAATCCGCTCATCAACATCACGCTGCAGGGCCGCCACGACACGTATCCCAAGCGCCGCGGCATGACGCGCGTGCCCGAACTGATGGCGGCGGGCGTGCCGGTCGCCTTCGGCCACGACTGCGTGATGGACCCGTGGTACAGCCTGGGTTCCGGCGACATGCTGGAAGTTGCGCACATGGGCCTGCACGTCGGCCAGATGACGGGCCAGGACGCCATGCGCGCCTGTTTTGAAGCGGTCACCACCACGCCCGCCAAGATTCTTGGCCTGGACGAGACGGGCCTGGAAGTCGGCAAGCGCGCCGACCTGGTGCTGCTGCAGGCGCGCGACGCCGTCGAGGCCTTGCGCCTGCGCGCCACGCGCCTGATGGTGCTGCGCGCCGGCAAGGTGGTGGCGACCACGCCGCCGGCCACCGCCACGCTGAACCTGCCGGGCCGTCCCGGCGAAGTCAGCTTTCAGACGTCGGCCCGCTGACATAAGCCGGCCGCGCGGCGGCCGTCACGATGATCTCCACCAGCAGATCAGGCGAGGCCAGCTTGGCCTCGCACGTGGCTCGGGTGGGCATTGCCTTCGGCAGCGCCCATTCCGCCCACACGGCATTCATGCCGGCAAAGTCGCGTTCTATGTCCTTGAGCCAGATCTGCACTGTCAACAGGCGCGACTTGTCGGTGCCCGCCTGCTTCAGATAGCCGTCGATCTTGGCCAGCACGTCGCGCGTCTGCGCGGCGATGCCGCCTTCCGCATTCGAGGTCACGCCCGCCACGTACACGGTGTCGCCGTGAATCACGATGCGCGACAGGCGCTCGTTCGTTTCCTTGCGCACGATATCGTTCATTGGTGTTGCTCCTTGGTGGATGAGCCGGATGCCTTGCCGGCATCCGAGAAACGTTCGATCCGGAATGGCGCGATCGGCATGTCCGTCGCGCCGGTCGTGATCAGGTCGGCCATGATGCGGCCGACGATGGGTCCGAGCTCAAAGCCGTGGGCCGAAAAGCCAAACGCATGGAAGGCCGTCTCGTGCCGGCTGCTACGGCCAATCACGGGAATCTCGTCGGGCATGGCCGCTTCGATTCCCGCCCAGCCGCGGTTCACGATCGCATCGCGCATGTGCGGGAACAGGTCGACCACCGTGCGCGCGCCTTCGGCCAGCGAGCGGAAATCCAGCTCGGTCCATTCGGCATCGCGGTCCACCCACGCGCGCCGGCCACCCCCGATCAGCACGGTGCCGTTAGTGCGCTGCTTGAACGACAGCGCGCGGCCAGTGCCCAGCACCACGGGATCCAGGAAGTGATCCATGCGCAGCGTGACGAGCATCATGGGACTGATGGGCAATAGCGGCACCGGCTCGCCCCATTGCGCGGCGATCCGGTCGGCCCACGCGCCGGCGCAATTCAACACCTGCGGCGCGGTGTACACGCCGGCGTCCGTCTCCACACGCCATTGGCCGTCGTGCCGCGCCACGCTCTGCACGCGCACGCCTTCCAGAAACTGCGCGCCAAGACTAGCGGCCTTCATGCGAAAGGCGAGGGTCGTGCGATAGGGATCGGCCGCCGCGTCCTCGCGCGCGATCAGGCCGCCTTGCACCGTGGGCGCAATCGCAGGAATCAGATCCAGCAGTTCTTCGCGACTTATCCACTGCTCGTGCGTGTAGCCATGGTCCGTCATGGTCTTGAGCCGCGCGCGCAGCGTTTCCGCATCCGCCGCATTCTCGGCAACACGCACCTGCCCGTGCTGCTCGAAGCCGCAGTCGTCGTCCACCAGCTCGCCGATGCGATACCAGAGCTCGCGCGAGGCCAGCGCCAGCGGCACCTCGGCCAGATGGCGCGACAGCGTGCGCACGCCGCCCGCGTTGACGCCGGAGGCATGGCGTCCCACGTAGTTCTTTTCGATGACCAGCGCGCGCACGCCGGCGCGGGCCAGATGCAACGCGGCCGAGCTGCCGTGCAGCCCGCCGCCGATGATGATGACTTCAGCCGCCCGCGTTTGAACGGTCATGGCGTCCACCCGTCATTTCTTCAGGCGGACGACGGCCTGACGCGAATCGTCGGTCTGGGGCAATGAAGCCAGCTCGCCCAGCGTGAGCGGCTTGGTCGGAAAACGCAGCCGGTAGTAGCCCACTTCCTCGGTCGGCACGCCACGTTCCTCGGCGATGATCTCGGCCACCGTCAGGCCGCAGAAGCGGCCCTGGCACGGGCCCATGCCGCAGCGCAGGAAGGCCTTCATCTGATTCGGCCCGCTGCAGCCCAGCTTGACGGTTTCGCGCACCTGCGCGGCGGTGACTTCCTCGCAGCGGCACACGATGGTGTCGCCGGTGGGGCGGCGGAATGCCTCGGGCGCCTTGTAGAGCGTGTCGAAGAACTCGCGGCCCCGCACGGCGCGGGCCAGCGCCTCGCGCGGCGTGGCGGCCTCGCTGTCGCGCTTGCGCGCGTCGAT
>NZ_DIEJ01000213.1:0-5266 GCF_002418565.1 Achromobacter sp. UBA5777
GGCTCCGGACCGCAATCGTGGCCCCGCGCGCCCCGGGACGCCACCGTGCCGGACGTCTTAAGAACCGAATCCGCCACCGTGCAGGACACGTCAAAAACGAATACCGCATCAACAGCAAGCAGAGTACAAACACGTACGGAGCTAAATCACAGCCCGCAAGAAATCACGCAAATCAAAGCACCGAAGCAATCGCATCCCGAGCCTGATGCGACAGTTCCAGCCGCGTCGGCAAACTCCCATCCGGATGACGCGCAGCCAGCGGCGGCAGAAACACCACTTCGACGGATAATCCCGTCACACCCAGCACCCGCCAAAGGTTACCCACCAAAGACTCCTCGCCCACAAACGCCGCATATCCGTTGCGCTTGCCGTGCTGCATGAACCGCAGCGCCACGGGCTGGATTTCAACCGCCGCCACGCGAGCGGGTTCGAAAAGGCTGGCGTGGAAAGGAAGGAGCTCGAAGCCTTCCGTCGTCGTGCCTTCCGGAAACAGGCCGACCGCGTCGCCCTGTTTGAAGCGCGCCTGCATCGACTCACCCATCGCGTGCACCGCGTGGCGCTGGCCGCGTTCAATGAACAGCGTGCCTGCGCCGGCGACCAGCCAACCGATCACCGGCCACGCGCGGATCTCGCTCTTGGCCACGAACGACGTCGCGCGAGCCGAGTTCAGGACGAAGATGTCGACCCAGGACACGTGGTTGGCCACCAGCAGCACCGGCCCTTCCAGGCGTGGTTCGCCCTTGAGGATGACCTTGATGCCACAGGCTGCCATCAGCCAGCGCGACCAGCGGCGGTTCAGCCGGGCGCGGGCTGCGGGGCGCATCAGGGGGTAGGCCAGGCCCACGCTCAGCAGGCCGAAAATGATCAGGGGCAGGACAAGGCTCAGCCGTAGGACAAAGCGCAGCAGCTTCAAACTGGAGTCTCCCAGGCCGGTTGGCCACCAACCACGGTGGCTCGTACTCGACCGGGCAGCATCATACCTGCGAAAGGTGTCTGGGCGCTGCGGCTTTGCAGCGCTGCCGGCATCACCATCCATTCGGTGTCCAGATCCGCCAGACACAGGTCTGCCGGCGCATCCACGCCCAGGTGGCCGCATGGACCCAGGTGCGGCGCGACGGCGGACAGCACGGTGGCCGGGCCCGACGTCACGCGTGCCAACGCGTCGCCGACTGAACGGCGGCTGTCGCGCGCCCACTTCAGAGCCAGCGACAGCAGCAGTTCAAGACCGGTTGCGCCCGGTGTGGCGGCCGCGAACGGGGCGGCCTTGCCGCGGGCGTCCACCGGCGTGTGATCCGAGCACAGCGCATCGATCACGCCCTCCGCCAGCGCCGACTGAAGCGCGTCGCGGTCACGCTGGCCGCGCAGCGGCGGCGACAGGCGATGATTCGTGTCGAAAAAGCCGATGTCCACGTCCGTCAGCAGCAGGTTGTTCGTCGACACATCCGCCGTGACCGGCAGGCCCTCCCGGCGGGCCGCGCGCAACAGTTCCACGCCGGCCGCTGTCGACAGGCGCGACAGGTGCACGCGCGCGCCGGTCGCGCGCTGCAATTCGAAGATCGTCTGCAGCGCCACGGTCTCGGCCTGCGCCGGCATGCCTTCCAGTCCCAGGCGTTCCGCGTACGCGCCGCTGGCGGCCGACGTGCCCCGTGCAAGCCAGGGGTCTTGCGCACGCAGCCATAGCGTCTGGCCCAGACCGCTTGCGTAACGCATCGCGCCCCAAAGCACCCGCGTGTCCGCCACGAGCGACTCGCCCTGTGCGAACGCGATGCAGCCTGCCCGCGCCAACAGCGCCATTTCGCTCAGTGTTTCGCCGGCCAGGCCCACGGTCATCGCGCCCAGCGGGTGGATTGCGCACTGCCCCGCCTCCGTGTGGCGCAGCAACGCCTCGATCTTGCTCGGTTCGTCCGGCGGATTTTCGGCATCGGGCGGCAGCACCAGGCGCGTCACGCCACCGGCCAAGGCCGCGCGCAGTTCGCCGGGCGCAAATCCCGCGTTGCCCGGCTGCGTCACGCGCGCCGACAGATCGATCAGGCCCGGCAGCACTGCCAGACCCTTTGCATCAATACGCCGATCCGCCTGGAAGGCGTCGGGCGCAGCACCAACCGCGACGATGCGGCCCGCGGCAATGTAGAGATCGTGCTGACCATCCACACCCTTTGCAGGATCGATCAGCCGGCCGTTGGCTATGTGCAGTCTCATGCTGCCGCTCCGGCCAGCACGCGCAGCACCGCCGTGCGCAGGGGTTGTTCAAGCGCCGCGACGCGTGCCTCGGTGGGTTCGAGGGCCGCGGCGATATCGCCATCCACTTCGACGCCCGGCACCAGCCCGCCCGCGGGCAGCAGCAGCACATCCGGCTTGGCAAACGCCAGCGCCGCGAGCGTGATGCCGTGGGTGCAGGCATATTCGCGCGCCGACGGAAGCTGCGCGCCGCTGATTTCTTCGACATTCAGCGGCAACGCGATCACCACGTCCGCATCGCTCAGGCTTTCCTGCAGCGTGGCGCAAGCGCGCACGCCGAGTTGGGCCAGGCCGTCAGGCAGCAGCGTGCGCGGGGCCGCGACGCGCACTTCGGGCACGCCCAGTGTGGTCAGCAGATGGATGACGGAACGCGCCACGCCCGAATGACGGATGTCGCCCACCAGCGTCACGACTAGGCTGGTGAGGTCAGGTTTGATCTCGATGATGGCCTGCACCAGCGCTAACGCGGGTATGGGATCGGCGTGCCGGCCGTCGCCTGCATTGAGCACGTGCAGGCCCGGCGTGGCATGGGCGGCGGCGCAATGGGCCGCGCCGCTCTGGCCGTGGCGCAGGATCAGCACGCCCGGCGCCAGCGCGGCGACCGTCTCGGCGAGCGCCAGGGCGGCATGCGCTTCCAGCGGCACCGGCAACATCGACAGGCTCGCCGCTGCGGCCGCGTAGGCGTCGCGTTCACCGGCGTAGGCGTCGTGGCCCGCAGTGTCCGTATCCGGCAGACACAGAAACACCGGCATTTCCGGCTGGACAGGCAACTGCGCATCCTCGGACGCCATCTGCGCGCGCGCCATCTCGAGCAGCCGCTCGACGTGCCGGCGCGGCAGCCCTTCGGTAGTCAGCAGATGCGTGAGTTCGCCGCGGCGGTCGAGTTGCGGATTGAGCATGGGCAAGACAGGCCACGGCCGTCAGACCGCGGGCAAGGCATCCAGATAGCGTTGCAGGATAACCGCCGCCGCCATCGCATCGTCCGCGGCATGTGTGCCGAGCAGGCGCTGCGCTTCCATGCTGGAGCCGCGTTCGTCCACCAGTTCCACGGCAACGCCGAAGCGGCCGTTCAGCTGGTTGGCAAAGCGGCGGCAGCGCGCCGTGGCGGGTTGTTCGCCGCCTTCGGCGTCCAGCGCCAGACCGACGACGACGCGGTGCGGCTGCCATTCCTGCAGCAGTGCCGCGATGCGGCCGAAACGCGCGTCGCGGACTTCACTGAAGATGATTTCGAGCGGACGCGCCTGGCGCGTCAGCGTATTGCCGATGGCAATGCCGATCTTCTTTTCGCCGAAATCGAAGGCAAGCAGGGTTTCTTCAGGCATGGCCAGCATCGCCCGCCAGCATGACCGGGTCGATGCCCAGCAGCTTGAGCGCGGCGGGGTAGCGTTCCTCGGGCGGCACGTCGAAGATGATGTGCGCGTCCGCGCTTACGCTCAGCCAAGCGTTCTGGCCCATTTCGCTTTCGAGCTGGCCTGCGCCCCAGCCGGCGTAGCCCAGCGTGACCAGCATGCGTGCCGGCCCGTTGCCATCGGCCACGGCCTGCAGCACATCGCGCGAAGTGGTCAGCGCCATGTCGCCCAGCTTGATGCTGGAACTGTAGTCGCCGGCGGGCGCGTGCAGCACAAAGCCGCGATCCGTCTGGACGGGTCCGCCAAAGAAGACGAACGTGTCCTTGACGGGTCCGATCTCGAGCGTCAGGTCGATGCGTTCGAACAGCGTGCCCAACGTCAGGTCGGTGGGACGGTTGATGACCAGTCCCAGCGCGCCGCGGTCGGTGTGCTCGCACACGTAGATGACGGAACCCGCCAGGCTTCCTTCGACCATGCCCGGCATGGCGATCAGGAACTGGTTGGCGAAGTTGGCCGCCTCGGTGCTGGCGTTTTCGTGGTGTTTTTCCGTCATGGCAACCCCTTCATGGGTAGTCTGAGAAAACCGTTGGGAGTGATTGCGCAGACGCAAACGTCATGCCTGGCGGCAGTCCGGCGGTTACGAAGAATGGGGTATGCCCCATCTTACGAGCCCTGGCGGAAGTTGTCGGCGTGACGGTTTCAGATTTCCATCAGTTCGAAGTCCTCTTTGCGGGCGCCGCATTCGGGACAGACCCAGTTTGGCGGCACGTCTTCCCAGCGGGTGCCGGGTGCAATGCCTTCGTCGGGCAGGCCGGCCTCTTCGTCATAGACCCAGCCGCAAATCAGACACATCCAAGTACGCATAGTTCTCTCTTACATCAAAACCCCACCGGCGTCCCCGCGGTGGGGCAAAGGTGAGGGGCTTCCATTAGAATGGGGACAATCTTACCGAAACCCAATAGGGGTTCCCCTGATTCATGCCAAATGAGCCGGGGCGCCCTCAATCAAGCACTGTCACGTGGCCCCCGTTACTCCCCCTCTCGTTTTGGTCTTCGGCCCGCTCGATCCCTCGGGATCAGACGGTTTGCCCGCGGATGCCGTCACCTGCGCCCGTCTGGGCTGTCATGGCCTGGCGGCCGTGACTGCGCTGACCGTGCAGGACACTGCCGGCATCGAAGAAATCCACCCCGTTTCCCCCGATCTGCTGGACGACCAGGCGCGTTGCCTGCTCGAAGACATGTCGGTTCAGGCCATCAAGGTGGGCGGACTATACACCGCGGAAACGGCCAGCGTGGCGGCGCAGGTTGCCGCCGACTACAGCCAGGTCCCGCTGGTGCTGCACCTGGGCCAGCGCGCGCAGGTGCCTGCCAATGCCGCCGACGAGGACGAAGCCGACGACCTGCTGGCCGCGACTCTGGAACTGGTGCTGCCGCAGACCGACCTGCTGGTCATTGAACACCTGCGCCTCGCCCAGTGGCACGCCGACGGCGATATCGATATCGGGGACGCACCTACGCCCATGCACGCCCTCGTGGCGGCTGGCGCGGCGTGGGTGCTGGTGCTGGGCAGCCCCCAGCGCCCCGGCCACTTCGCCAACGTGCTGCTCGGACCCGGCGGCCAGACCCACACGTGGCCCTGGCAGACGCCGCCCGACCGCAACGGCGATGCCGGCGGTCTGG
>NZ_DIEJ01000142.1:0-656 GCF_002418565.1 Achromobacter sp. UBA5777
CGCCTCGCCGCAGGCGTCCGCCAGCGCCGCGCCCATCACCGCGCTCGGGATGACCGGCTCGGACACCAGCCCGCGCCCCAGCTCGACATGCACCGGCAGAAGGCTGGCGGGCACTTCGCCAAAGCCGCCGTGGTCTTGCGAAATGGTCAAGCCCAGCACGCCCAGTTCGGCCAGCGCACTCCAGGCCTGCCGGTCCAGCGTCCCCGCGGCCTGCCGGGCCCGCCGTTGGGGAAAGCTCCATGCCTGGTCCACCAGGCGGCGCAGGCTGTCGGCCAGCATGCGCTGTTCTTCCGTGTAGATGAAATCCATGCGTCGTGTTCCTGTCGGGGTTGCGCGGCGGGCCTACACGCCCAGCACGAGGCGGGCGATGATGCCCTTCTGCACTTCGGTCGTGCCGCCATAGATCGAGGTCTTGCGCATATCGGCATAGCCGGCGCCGGCGGCGGCAGCCATCTCAGGACCGGGGCCATGGAAATCGTTGTCCGCGACCAGCCAGTCGGGGTCATAGGGCCAGGCGTCCGGCCCCGCCACTTCCATCTGCAGCATGGCCAGGTCCTGCTGGATTTCAGACCCGCGGATCTTCAGCACCGAAGCCTCCGGCCCGGGCGTACCGTCGTTGCTGGCGGCCACACGCAGCAACAGCATCTCCAGCGCCA
>NZ_DIEJ01000142.1:664-3053 GCF_002418565.1 Achromobacter sp. UBA5777
AGGTCCAGCCCTGGTTTTCCTCGCCGACCAGGTTGGCGGCCGGCACGCGCACGTCTTCCAGCCAGACCTCGTTGACGTCATGACCGCCGTCCAGCGTGCGAATGGGCCGCACCGTGACGCCCGGCGAGCGCATGTCCAGCAGCAGCATCGAGATGCCACGCTGCGCGCGCGCATCGGGGTCGGTGCGCACCAGGCAGAACATCCAGTCCGCATACTGCGCCAGTGTGGTCCAGGTCTTCTGGCCGTTGACCACATAGTCGTCGCCGTCGCGCACGGCACGGGTCTTCAACGACGCCAGGTCGGAACCGGAACCCGGCTCGGAATACCCCTGGCACCACCAGTCCTCCACACGGATCATGCGCGGCAGCAGCCGGGCCTTCTGCTCGGCGCTGCCGTACTTCATCAACACGGGGCCGATCATGGACAGGCCGAACGGCAGCAGCCGCGGCGCGCCCGCCTTGAAGCATTCCACCTCGAAGATCAGGCGCTGCAAGGCGTTCCACCCCGTGCCGCCGTGTTCGACCGGCCAGTTGGGTGCGCCCCACCCCTGGTCGGCCAGGATGTTGTGCCACCGCACATAGTCATCGCGTTCCAGCCGCTGGTGCCGCAGCACTTTGCTGCGGATGTCTTGCGGCAGCTTCTCGGCGGCGAAGGCGCGCACGGCTTCGCGGAATTGGCGCTCTTCTGGCGTCCAGGTCAGGTTCATGGTCCACCTCCTTTGCCCGGTATCTAGCCACGGCGCGTACCGCCGGACAATCTGCCTCTCCCGAAGACGGGCTTCGCGTTGGGTGTAGGGCGCGCGGTCCACTACGGATTGGCAAAAGTCCTGCTTCAGCAATGAAGAATGGCCGAAGCCGTTGGCAGTGCCGACACTAGGCGCTGTTCAGATTCACGCTTCAGATTCACGCTTCATTCACTGGAATCCCATCGCACCATGACTGCTCCCGATCAGACGGATGGCGTCTCGCAAGGCGTCGAGGCGCAATACCGCAAGGCGCTCGACGACGGCCGCTTCCTCATCCAGCGCTGCGGCGGTTGCGACCGCGCCGTGTTCTATCCCCGCATGATCTGCCCCCATTGCGGCGCGGACCAGCTTTCCTTCGCGGCGCCCGACGGACGCGGCACTGTCTATTCCACCACCGTCGTGCGGCGCAAGCCTGAGGCGGGTGGCGACTACAACGTCGCGCTGATCGACCTGCAGGAAGGCGTGCGGTTGATGAGCCGCGTCGACGGCGTGGCGCCGGACGCCGTGCGCATCGGCATGGCGGTGCGCGCGCAGGTGATCCAGCAGGATGGCCGCGGGGTGGTCGTCTTTGTTCCCAACAAGGAGGCGGCATGACGCTGAACGAATTGCGCGGCGCCGTGGCGGTGGCCGGCGTGGGCCACGCGGGCCTCGGACAGGCCACGGGCTTTACCGAAATGGAAATCCTGGTGCAGGCGGCGCAGCGCGCCGTGGCGGACGCGGGCCTGACGATGCGCGACATCGATGGCATCTGCACGGCCAGCGTGGCCGCGCCGATGTGGGCCATGCCGGTGATCGAACACCTGGGCATCCGCCCGACGTTCATCGACAGCACCATGCTGGGCGGCTCGAGCTTCGTGGCGCATCTGATGCCGGCGCTGCACGCGCTGGCCTCCGGCCAATGCAATGCCGTGCTGGTCTGCTACGGCAGCACGCAGCGCACGTCCACGCTCAGCCGCGCCGAGGTCGGGCGCGTGCGCAAGCAGTTCGATCCGCAGCCTTACGAAGCGCCCTACGATCCGCTCAACCCGCTGTCCTCGTATGCGCTGGCAGCCGCCCGGCACATGCATCAGTACGGCACCCGACGTGAGGATCTGGCGCGGGTGGCGCTGGCGGCCAACCAGTGGGCGCAGCTCAATCCGGAAGCGCAATTGCGCGAACCGGCCACGCTGGATCAGATCCTGTCCGCGCGCATGGTGTCCGACCCCTTGAGCGTGCGCGATTGCTGCCTGGTCACCGACGGCGCGGGCGCCTACGTGCTGGTGCGCGCCGACCGCGCCCGCGATATGCCGCGTCCGCCCGTCTATGTGCTGGGCAACGCGACGGCGGTTTGGAACCGGCAGATCTCTTCGATGGAAGACCTGACGGTCACCGCCGCATCCGAGTCCGGCCGCCGCGCCTTCGCCATGGCGGGCCTTGCCCCCAAGGACATCGACGTCGTCGAGCTCTACGACGCCTTCACCATCAACACGCTGCTGTTCCTCGAAGACCTTGGCTTCTGCGCCAAGGGCGAAAGCAAGGAGTTCATCGCGGACGGCGGCATTGCGCCCGGGGGCCGGCTGCCGGTCAACACCAACGGCGGCGGGCTGTGCTGCGTGCATCCCGGCATGTATGGCGTCTTCATCATGATCGAGGCGGTGCGCCAGC
>NZ_DIEJ01000142.1:3105-3464 GCF_002418565.1 Achromobacter sp. UBA5777
CCCGCATCCACGACATCCTGGCGCTGCAGGCGCGCCGGCAGCCCGACGCCATCTGCCTGTACGAGGAAGGCGGCGGCACGGTGACCTACGCCCAGTTGTGGCAGCGGGTGCAGGACACGGCGCAATGGCTGCGCGGCCAGGGCGTGCAGCCCGGCCATCGCGTGATGATGGTGGGTGAGAACTGCACGGCGATGCTGGCGGCGCTGTTCGGGTGCGGCGTGGCAGGCGCTTGGCCGGTGGGCGTGAACGCGCGCCTGTCCGGCCGCGAGATCGACAACATCCGCCAGCACGCGCAGCCCGAGCTGGTGCTGTTCACCAGCGGCGTGTCGGCGGCGGCTGCCGCCCATGCCGCCGCGGCG
>NZ_DIEJ01000104.1:0-204 GCF_002418565.1 Achromobacter sp. UBA5777
GCCCTCGCCCTCGGCCAGGGTCTCGGCCTGGCTGCACGTCAGCAACAGGAGGCCCACGTTGAAGGCGTTGCGGAAATACAGCCCGTTGAAGGACGGCGCGATCACGGCGGCCACGCCCAGGCGCACCAGGGCGGCGGCGGCCTGCTCGCGCGACGAACCGATGCCGAAGTTGGGGCCGGCCACCAGCACGTCGCCCGGCTGCAC
>NZ_DIEJ01000104.1:467-2586 GCF_002418565.1 Achromobacter sp. UBA5777
CCGCCCGGAATGGCCCCGCCATAGCCCGCACAGGCGCCGCACGACGTGGCCAGCACCTGGGCGCCGGCGTCGCGCAGCACCTGCATGACGCCTTCGCGGTCGGCCTGATCCTGGTCCTGCCGGCTGGCCGGCGCCACCATCAGCTGCATGCCGTCCGCCAGCCGGCGGCCGCGCAGCACGGTAGCGGCGGCGCGCAGGTCTTCAAGCTTGGCGCCGGTACATGCGCCGATGTAGGCCACTTGCACCGGCACGTCGTTATAGGTGTCCACGCCGCGCGCATTGGCCGGGCTGTGCGGCGCGGCAACCTGCGGGGCCAGCGCGGCGGCATCGAATTCATGCCACTCCGCGTCGGCTTCGCTATCGCTCTGCCAGCGGACCAGATCCAGTTCTTGCGTCACGCCTGCATCCCGCAGCCAGGCCGCGGTGGTCTCGTCCGGGGCGATGAGCCCCACCTGCGAACCCAGTTCCGCGCTCATGTTCGACAGCGTCATGCGCTCCTGCATGGACAGCGCGCGAACGGCCTCGCCGCAGAACTCCACCGCCTGATAGCGCCCGCCGTTCATGCCATAGCGGCCGATCATGTGCAGCATCATGTCCTTGGCGGTGACGCCGGCGGCCAGCTGGCCGCGCCAATGCATCATCAGCGTCTTGGGCACCTTGACCCAGATCTGGCCGGTGACCGCCACGCCCAGCATCTCAGTGCTGCCGATGCCGAACATATAGGCGCCGAAAGCGCCGCCGGTCGGCGAATGCGAATCGCCGCCCACGCAGAACATGCCGGGCCGGATGTGCCCGTGCTGCGGCACCACCACGTGGCAGATGCCCACGGAGTCATACACGTTGGGCAGTTGCTGCTCCGCGGCCCAATCGCGCGCGATGCGCACGATGCGGCGCGATTCGTCGTCGGACTCCGGCACGTAGTGGTCGATGACCAGCACGATCCGGGACGGGTCCCACAGCGTGGCGCCCAGCTCTTCCAGCATGGGCTTCAAGCGCCGCGGGCCGCTGGAATCGTGGAACATCGCCAGATCGACCGCACAGGTCACGATTTCGCCCTCGGCCACCGTCTCGCGCCCGCAGGCGGCGGCGATCAGCTTCTGGGCCAGGGTTTGAGGCTGGGCCATGATTACATCCCCAGATAGGCGCGGCGCACGTCGTCGCTGGCCAACAGGTCGGGACAGCTGCCGCTGTAGCGCACGGCGCCGTTTTCCAGCACATAGGCCCGCTGCCCCGTTTCCAGGGACTGACCCACGTTCTGCTCGACCAGCAAAATCGCCAGTCCGTCGCCGTGCAACCGCTTGATGAGGCCGAACAATTCCTCGACCATCAGCGGCGACAGGCCAAGCGAGGGTTCGTCGAGGATCAGAAGGCGCGGCTCGGCCATGAGGCCGCGGCCGATTGCCAGCATTTGCTGTTCCCCGCCCGACATCGTGCCGGCCAACTGGTCCAGGCGTTCACGCAGCCGCGGGAAAATGTCGAGCACCTTGTCCAGATTCTGCGCGCGACGCTCGCGCGCCCGGGTGAAGGAGCCCAGCTCCAGGTTCTCGCGCACGCTCAGGTTCGGAAAGACACGGCGGCCCTCGGGCACCTGAATCAGGCCCGCCTGCACCACCTGCCGGTAGTGGCGGCCGGTGAGGTCCTGGCCTTCAAAGCGCACCGTACCGCCCCATGGCCGGCACAGGCCGCATACCGTGTTGTTCAGCGTGGATTTGCCCGCGCCGTTGCTGCCCAGCAGCACCACGATCTCGCCGGCCTGCACATCCAGGTCCACGCCGCGCAGCACTTCCATGCGACCGTAGCCTGCCCGCAGGCCCTTGACCTCCAGCAGCGCGCTCATGCCGGGGCTCCCTGCGCGGCCAGCCGGGCCGCCGCGCCGTGGCCCAGATAGGCCTCGACCACCTTGGGATCGCGCGTGACCTCGCCGGGTGTGCCCGCCGCGATCAGCCGGCCCTGCGCCAGCACCCACACGTGCTCGGCCAGGCTCATCACCGCGCGCATCACGTGTTCGATCATCAATACGGTGACGCCATCGTCCACCAGTTTCTTCACCACCGGAATCATCTCGTCGATCTCACTGGGATTCAGGCCCGCCAGCACCTCGTCCAGCAGCAAGAGGCGC
>NZ_DIEJ01000137.1:0-2928 GCF_002418565.1 Achromobacter sp. UBA5777
GGAAGAGCAATCGACCGGCATCGGGCAGGTGAACCAGGCCGTCTCGCAGATGGACACGGTGACGCAGCAGAACGCCGCCCTGGTCGAGGAAGCTGCGGCCGCCGCAGCCAGCATGCAGGAGCAGGCCACGCGTCTGGCGCAGGAGGTGCGCCGATTCAAGGTGGATGCAGGCGGCGGATCTGCGGTTCAGGCGCAGGCCCGGTTGCTGCCGGCCGAACGCGTGGCGGTGCGCAAGCCCGCGCCGGCAGCCCGTGCGGCGCAGGCCCGGCCCGCGCTGGCAAGCGCTTCGCAGGACGAGTGGTCGTCGTTCTGAAGCCCTGACGTGTTGTGTCGGACGGCCGGTGACCGGCCGTTCCCGTTCGCACTTGCGCGTGGGCAACGCCCCATTCTTTCGGCTACGGGTCAGGCTGGGATGGTAAGGTTGGCAACCTCCCACGCCGCCCCGTTCCCGTCCATGAGTCTGCCCGACCCCGTCCGCCGCGTCATCGCCCGAACACGCTGGGTGGCGCGCCGCAAGGTGCGTCAGATCAACCGTCTGTCGAGGAAGAGCGTGCAGCTTGGGCTGCTGCTGGGCGGCGCGGCAATGGTGGCGCTGATGTCGCTGGGCTTTACCTATCTGGCCGACAAGGCGCTGGCCTGGAACCGCCAGTGGGTCGCCTACAACGGCTGGCTGGCGTTGCTGGTCATGCCGTTCGGGCTGGCCGCTCTGCGCTGGCTCACGCTGCGTTTCGCGCCCAACGCTTCCGGCAGCGGCATTCCGCAAGTCATCGGCGCCTTGTCGCTGCCGCCGGGCCCCAGCCAAAACAGTCTGGTGTCGCTGGCTCAAAGTCTCTGGAAGATACCGCTGGCGTTCTTCGGCATGCTGTGCGGCGCGTCGATCGGGCGCGAGGGCCCTTCCGTGCAGGTGGGCGCGGCGCTGATGCTGGCGTGGGGCGATTTCTGGAAACGCCGCGGCTTGCAACTGCGCGGCTTTCACGCCAACGAGTTGATTGCAGCGGGCGCCGCCGGCGGCCTGGCGGCGGCGTTCAACGCGCCGCTGGCCGGCGTGATTTTCGCCATTGAGGAACTGGGGCGCGGCACCGTGCTGCGCTGGCAGCGGCTGGTGCTGATCGGCGTGCTGGCCGCCGGCTTCCTGGTGGTGGCGGTGGAAGGCAACAATCCTTATTTTGGTGTCTTCGCCGGCGCGCCGCTGTCGCAGAACATGGTGATGTGGATCGTCATCTGCGGCGCGCTCAATGGCGCGCTGGGCGGCATCTTCGCCCGCCTGCTGGGCAAGGGGCCGATCGGCGCGGCGCCGCAGTCCTGGCGCGCGTGGATCCGGACGCATCCGATCTGGACCGCGTTCATCATGGGGCTGGCCCTGGCGGTGATCGGGCTGTGCACCGCGGGCAGCGTGTACGGCACGGGCTACGCCGTGGCGGCCGACCTGCTCAACGGCAAGGACTCGGTGCCCGACGGCTTCGGCCTGGCCAAGCTGGCGGCCACCGTCGCGTCCTATTGGGCGGGCATTCCCGGCGGCATCTTCACGCCGGCGCTGACCACTGGCGCGGGCATCGGCCATCACATCTGGGAGCTGGCGGGCGAGGGCGTCGACCAGCGCGTGCTGGTGCTGCTGTCCATGGCGGCCTTTCTGGCGGCCGCTACCCAGGCGCCGTTGACGGCGAGCGTCGTGGTGATGGAAATGACGGGCAGCCAGCCGATGCTGTTCTGGTTGCTGGTCGGGTCGTTGCTCGCGTCGGGCGTGTCGCGCCAGTTCTGCCCGCAACCGTTCTACCATCTGGCGGCCGGCCGTTTCCGCCGTCAGGCCATCGTCGACGCGGGCCGCGCGGCCAAGGCCGGCGCGCACTGATCCCGGGCATGGCTGCCCGGTTCCGTGCATGCGCGCGCCGGTCCAATGTGAACGTCTACTGGACACTGTCCGTTCTGCGGACATCCGAGGAACGCACCAACTTGGCGCGAAACCGCTGCGTTAACATCGTCCGATCCCGAGTTCTTTCACTTCACTTCGAGCTTCCCATGACCGTGAATGCCTTTATCTGTGATGCGATTCGTACCCCCTTCGGCCGCTATGGCGGTGCGCTGGCTTCCGTGCGGCCCGACGATCTGGCTGCCGTAGCCATCAAGGCGCTGGCGGCGCGCAATCCTGGCGTGCGTTGGGAAGAACTCGACGACGCCATCATGGGTTGCGCCAACCAGGCAGGCGAAGACAACCGCAACGTGGCCCGCATGGCCACGCTGTTGGCCGGCCTGCCGGTCGAAGTGCCCGGCGCCACGGTCAACCGCTTGTGCGGTTCGGGTCTGGATGCCATCGGCACCGCCGCGCGCGCCATCCGCGCCGGAGAAGCCGGCCTGATGCTGGCCGGCGGCGTGGAAAGCATGAGCCGCGCCCCGTTCGTCATGGGTAAGGCCGACAGCGCCTTCTCGCGCAGCGCCGCCATTTATGACACCACCATCGGCTGGCGTTTCATCAACAAGCTGATGAAGGCGCAATACGGCGTGGACTCGATGCCCGAGACCGCCGAGAACGTCGCTGACGATTTCAACATCAGCCGCGCCGACCAGGATCTGTTCGCGCTGGCCAGCCAGGAAAAGACCGCGCGCGCCCAGAAGGAAGGTTTCTTCGACGCCGAGATCGTGCCCGTGTCGATCGCCCAGAAAAAGGGTGATCCGATCATCGTCTCCAAGGACGAGCACCCGCGTGAAACGTCGCTGGAATCGCTGGCCAAGCTCAAGGGCGTGGTCCGCGAAGGCGGCAGCGTCACGGCGGGCAACGCGTCGGGCGTTAACGACGGCGCCGCCGCGCTGCTGCTGGCCGATGAAAAGGCTGCCGCCCGCCACGGTCTGACCCCGCGTGCCCGCGTGGTCGGCATGGGGGGGGGCGCCCGGGCCGCGCCCCGCCCCCCCCCGCCGCGCCCGCCCCCCCCCCCC
>NZ_DIEJ01000033.1:0-16172 GCF_002418565.1 Achromobacter sp. UBA5777
GCGCGTCGTCTTCCTGCGTACCAAACAGGAGTTCTAGCTGATCAGTGCTGGGCATACCTTTCGGGGTTGAGACGCCGCATTTCCCCTTCGATCCAGTCCTGAACCTTCTGGTTCAGTTCTTCGGGGGTGAGACCCTTGGATTCTATCGCGGGACCGATCGACAGGGTGACCATGCCGGGATACTTGACGAAAGCGTTGCGGCGCCAGCATTCGCCGGCGTTGTGCGCCACGGGAATGACCGCGGCGCCGGTACGCGACGCGAGCAGCGCACCGCCCATCTTGAAACGTCCGGCCTGGCCCGGCGGCACGCGCGTGCCTTCGGGAAACAGCAGCGGCCAGCGGCCTTCGTTCAAACGGGTCTGGCCTTGTTTGACCACCTGTTCGAACGCGTCGCGACCCTTGGCGCGGTCAATGGCGATCATGCGCAAGAGCGCCAGGCCCCAGCCGAAGAACGGCACCATGTGCAGCTCTTTCTTATAAACGAAGCAAACCTCGCGCGGCATGTAGGCCGGGAAGAACAGGGTTTCCCAGGCCGACTGGTGCTTGGACAGCAGCACTGCGGGGCCGTCGGGCAGGTTTTCCCAGCCCTTGACCTGCCAGCGGATGCCGCAGAAGACCTTGGCGCCCCAAATGGCCAGGCGGGGCCAGCCTACGGTGAGCTTGTAGCGCCAGTGCAGCGGCAGCGGCGCCCACAGGATGCAGGCGAAGGCGTACGGGATGACCGTGACGGCCAGGAACACGAAATACAGGAAGGAACGAAGCCGGGCCATCGGGTCACGCGTCCTGCAGCAGGGCGTCGGCCACGGCCGACAGGTCGTTGCAGACGCGCGTGTTGTCCGGCAGTCCGCCCTTGGCTTGCGTCTTGGCGCCGTTGCCCGTCAGCACCAGCCACGGCGAGCACCCGGCGGCCGACGAGGCCTGCAGGTCGCGCAGCGAATCGCCCACGGCCGGGACACCGGCAAGGTCGATGTCGTAGCGGTGCCCGATCTGCTCGAACATGCCGGGACGCGGCTTGCGGCAGGTGCAGTCGTCGTCGGGGCCGTGCGGGCACATGAAGATGGCATCGACGCTGCCGCCCACGGCGGCCAGTTCGCGCCGCATCTTGGTGTGGATGGCTGTCAGGGTGTCCATGTCGAACAGGCCGCGTGCAAGCCCGGACTGGTTGGTGGCAACCACCACCTTCCAGCCGGCCTGCGTCAGGCGCGCGATGGCCTGCAGGCTGCCCGGCAACGCGATCCATTCGTCGGGCGTCTTGACGAAGGCGTCGCTGTCCTGATTGATGACGCCGTCGCGGTCGAGGATGATGAGCTTCACTGGGCGAGCCTGGAAATGTCGGCGACCTGGTTCATCAGGCCATGCAGCTGGGCCAGCAAGGCCAGCCGGTTGGCGCGCACGGCCGGGTCTTCGGCCATGACCATGACGTCCGCAAAGAACGCGTCGACCGGTTCGCGGGCCTGGGCCAGCGTGGACAGGCTGCCGGCGAAGTCACCGGCGGCAAGCTGCGCCTCGGCCTTGGGACGCAAGGCGGCCACGGCAGTGGCCAGCGCCTTTTCAGCGGGTTCCACCAGCGCGGCGTCGTTGACGGCGCCGATCTCGCCCTCGGCCTTCTTGAGCAGGTTGCCGATGCGCTTGTTGGCGGCGGCCAGGCTGGCGGCCTCGGGCAATTGCGCGAACGCGGCGGCGGCGCGCACGCGCTCGGCCACCTGGTGCAGCGGCGGGGTCAGCGCGATCACGGCCTCGACGGCGTTGCGGTCGAAGTCGTTGATGAGCTGGTTGCGATAGCGCTCATAAATGAAGGTGCGGACCTCGGCCAGCGTGTCGCCCGGAATCTTGCCCGCCGGGAACGTGCCGGCGGCCAGCTCCAGCAGGCCGTCCAGCGTCAGCGGACCATTCTGGCTGATCTTCAGCCAGCCGCCCGCGGCCAGCTGTTCAAAGGCGCTGATCAGACCCAGCGCGGCGCGGCGCAGGCCGAAGGGATCGCGCTCGCCGGTGGGGGCCAGACCGATCGCCCAGATGCCGACCAGCGTTTCGACGCGTTCAGCGATGAACAGCGTGGCGGCGGTCAGGGTGTCCTGCGTGACCGGCGCGTCGTAGCGGTTGCGGTATTGGGTGCGCAGGGCCTCGACGACGCTGGCAGGCTCGCCGTCGCCGGCGGCGTAATACGCGCCCATGATGCCTTGCAGCTCGGGGAATTCACCGACCATGTTCGAACCGAGGTCGGCCTTGGCCAGCATGGCGGCGCGGTCGGCGGCGGACTCGTCGCCGCCCAGTTCGCCGGCGATGCCGCGGGCGATCGCGCGCACGCGCTCGACGCGTTCGAGCTGGGTACCCAGCTTGTTGTGATAGACGATGGAGCCCAACTGTTCGACACGCGCGGCCAACGGCGTCTTGCGGTCGGTTTCAAAGAAGAACTGCGCGTCGGCCAGACGCGGGCGCACCACGCGCTGGTTGCCTTCGACGATGTTCACCGGGTTGTCGGTGCGCATGTTGCTCACGATCAGGAAACGGTGCGTGAGACGGCCGGTGGCCGGGTCGAACAGCGGGAAGTATTTCTGGTTCAGCCGCATGGTCAGGATCAGGCATTCCTGCGGCACCTGCAGGAACTGTTCCTCGAACTGGCCCACGTAGACGGTGGGGTGTTCGACCAGCGCGGTCACTTCGTCCAGCAGCGCGGCCACTTCGGGGTCGTCGCCCAGCGTGGCGGACAGGCGGGTCGCTTCTTCTTGCAACTGGCGCTGGATCTCGGCGCGGCGCGCCTCGAACGACGCCACGACGTGGCCCTTTTCCGCCAGCGTGGCAACGTAGGCGTCGGCATCGGCGATGGCAACGGCGCCCGCGCTCATGAAGCGGTGGCCCAGGGTTTCGCGGCCGGCGGCCAGACCCAGTGCCGAAACCGGCACGACGTCCGCGCCGAACAGGGCGATCAGGCCGTGCGCCGGGCGCACGAACTTGACGGTGGAGACGCCGTCAGCCAATTGGTAGCGCATCACCTTGGGGATGGGCAGGCCGTCGATGGCGGCTTCGATGCCTTCCTGCAGGCCGGCGGCCAGTTGCGAACCCGCGGCCGTGCCGCGTGCCACCAGGTAGTCCTGCTTGCCGTCGGATTCACGGTCCAGCGTGGAAACGTCGATGTTTTCGAGACCCTTGGCGGCCAGCTTCTTTTGCAGGGCAGGCGTGGCCTTGCCGTCTTCGGTCAGGCCGATCTTCACGGGCATCAGCTTTTCGGCATAGGCCTGGTCGGGCGCTTGCGCCAGCACGGCGGACAGGTGGACGGCCAGGCGGCGCGGCGTCGAATACGGCGTCACGGCGCAGCCTTCGGCCAGCAGGCCGTGGCGGTCCAGCGTGGCGCGCACGCCTTCGGCAAAGGCCTGGCCCAGCTTCTGCAGGGCCTTGGGCGGGAGTTCTTCGGTCAGCAGTTCGACCAGCAGCGGGCGGATGTTCGTCGTCATTTATGCAGCCTCCCCGGCGGCCTTGTCGCGGCCCAGCATGGGAAAGCCCAGTCGTTCGCGGGAATCGTAGTAGGCCTGCGCGACGGCGCGCGACAGGTTGCGGATGCGGCCGATGTAGGCGGCGCGCTCGGTCACGCTGATCGCGCCGCGCGCGTCCAGCATGTTGAAGGTGTGCGCGGCTTTCAGCGCGGCCTCGTAGGCCGGCAGCGCCAGCGGCACGTCCATCAGGCGCTTGGCTTCGGCTTCGTAGTCGTTGAAATGCGCAAACAGCATCTCGGCCGACGAGTGTTCGAAGTTGTAGGTGGATTGCTCGACTTCGTTCTGGTGGAACACGTCGCGGTACAGCACGCGGTTGCCGTTGGCGCCTTCCGTCCAGACCAGGTCGTACACGCTTTGCACGTCCTGCAGGTACATGGCCAGGCGTTCCAGGCCGTAAGTGATTTCACCGGTGGTGGGCGTGCAGTCCAGACCGCCGACCTGCTGGAAATACGTGAACTGCGTCACTTCCATGCCGTTCAGCCAGACTTCCCAGCCCAGACCCCAGGCGCCGAGCGTGGGGTTTTCCCAGTCGTCCTCGACGAAGCGGATGTCGTGCTGCGTGGGATCGATGCCCAGCGCCTTCAGCGAACCGATATACAGATCCAGGATTTCCGGGGGCGCGGGCTTGAGCACGACCTGGTACTGGTAGTAGTGCTGCAGGCGGTTGGGATTCTCGCCGTAGCGGCCATCCTTCGGGCGGCGCGAGGGCTGCACATAGGCGGCGCGCCAGGGCTCCGGGCCGATCGCGCGCAGGAACGTGGCCGTGTGCGAGGTGCCGGCGCCGACTTCCATGTCGTAGGGCTGCAGCAGGGCGCAACCCTGTTTGTCCCAGTATTCCTGGAGCGTAAGGATGATTTGCTGAAAGGTGAGCATAGGATTCTTGGAATTCGGCCGCCGGGCAAAAACTGCCCTGCGCGTGGGAAACCCGGCATTTTAACTGGCCTGCGGCCGCAGCGGTCCCGGGTGGGGCCGTACCGGTTACATCTGGGTCTGAAGGCGTCCCCGAATGTGCCCCTGGTGGACACGCGGCGGCCTTTGCCTGCGCCCGCAAACCAATGGTCGTATGATTCCGGGTTGAGCCTGAGTCTTATATAAAACCCGGAACCCGATTCCGAGAAATTCGCGAAAAAGGAGCAGTCCCATGTCTGACCTGATCACGGTGGAAGTCACCGACGGCATCCAGATCATCACGATCAACCGTCCCGAGGCCAAGAACGCCATCAACCTGGAAACCGCCGTGGCCATGGCCGCCGCGCTGGACCAGCTGGACAGCCGTGACGACGTGCGCATCGGCATCCTGACGGGTGGCGGCGGCACGTTCTCGTCGGGCATGGATCTGAAGGCATTCGCCGCGTCCGGCCAGCGTCCTTACGTCGAAGGCCGCGGTTTTGCCGGCCTGAACGAACGCCCGCCCAAGAAGCCGCTGATCGCCGCGGTCGAGGGCTACGCCCTGGCCGGCGGTTGCGAAATGGCGCTGGCTTCCGACCTGATCGTGGCCGCCAGCAACGCCAAGTTCGGCCTGCCCGAGGTCAAGCGCGGCCTGGTGGCCGGCGCCGGTGGTCTGTTGCGCCTGCCGCGCCGCCTGCCGTACCACATCGCCATGGAAGTCATCCTGACCGGCGAAATGCTGAGCGCCGAACGCGCCCACGCCTTCGGCCTGGTCAACCGCCTGACCGAGCCGGGCGGCGCCCTGGCCGGCGCGCTGGAACTGGCCCGCGCCATCGTCGAAAACGGCCCGCTGGCTGTCCAGACGGCCAAGAGCATCGTCGCGCAAGGCGGCGACTGGGACCAGGAAGGCATGTTCGACCGCCAGCGCCCGCTGATCGCGCACATCTTTACGTCGGCCGACGCCAAGGAAGGCGCCACCGCCTTCGCCGAGAAGCGCAAGCCCGTGTGGCAAGGAAAATAGGGCGCCCAATACTTTCACCACGCGGCCGCTCGCCGGCCGCGTTTCACGTTTCCCCCTCCAGACCTGCAAATCGCCATGTCCGTCATCATTAAAGAAGAAGACTTGATCCAGTCGATAGCCGATGGCATCCAGTTCATCAGCTATTACCACCCCGTCGATTACATCCGCCACCTGGCGCGCGCCTACGAGCGCGAGGAAAGCCCGGCCGCGCGCGATGCGATGGCGCAGATCCTGACCAACTCGCGCATGTGCGCCGAGGGCAAGCGTCCGCTGTGCCAGGACACCGGCATCGTCAACGTCTTCCTGAAGATCGGCATGAGCGTGCGCTTTGACACCAAGCGCACCCTGCAGGAGCTCTGTGACGAAGGCGTGCGCCGCGGCTATCTGAATCCGGACAATCCGCTGCGCGCCTCCGTGCTGGACGATCCGCTGTTCGCGCGCAAGAACACGCGCGACAACACGCCCTGTATCCTGCACGTCGAGCTTGTCCAGGGTGACAAGGTCGACGTGCAGATCGCCTCGAAGGGTGGCGGTTCCGAGAACAAGACCAAGTTCGCCATGCTGAACCCCAGCGATTCACTGGTGGACTGGGTGCTCAAGACCGTCCCGTCGATGGGCGCCGGCTGGTGCCCGCCCGGCATGCTGGGCATCGGCGTTGGCGGCACGGCTGAAAAGGCCATGCTGATGGCCAAGCAGTCGCTGATGGAAGACATCGACATGTACGAGCTGCTGGCCCGCGGCCCGCAGAACAAGCTGGAAGAGCTGCGCATCGAGCTCTACGAAAAGGTCAACGCGCTGGGCATCGGCGCCCAGGGCCTGGGCGGCCTGACGACCGTGCTGGACGTCAAGATCAGCACCTTCCCGACGCACGCGGCCTCCAAGCCCGTCGCCATGATCCCGAACTGCGCGGCCACGCGCCACGCGCACTTCGAGCTGGACGGCTCGGGCCCCGCGCGCCTGGATCCGCCGTCGCTGTCCGAATGGCCCGAAGTGCACTGGGCGCCGGACTACAACAAGTCCAAGCAGGTCGACCTGAACACGCTGACCAAGGAAGAAGTCGCCAGCTGGAAGCCGGGCCAGACCCTGCTGCTGTCGGGCAAGATGCTCACGGGCCGCGACGCCGCGCACAAGCGCATCCAGGACATGCTGGCCAAGGGCGAACCGCTGCCCGTGGACTTCACCAACCGCGTCATCTACTACGTGGGTCCGGTGGATCCGGTGGGCGATGAAGTGGTCGGCCCCGCAGGCCCCACCACCGCCACGCGCATGGACAAGTTCACGGACATGATGCTGGAGAAGACGGGCCTGATCTCGATGATCGGCAAGTCCGAGCGCGGCCCTGTCGCCATCGAAGCCATCAAGAAGCACGGCTCGGCCTACCTGATGGCCGTCGGCGGCGCTGCCTACCTGGTGTCCAAGGCGATCCGCGGCGCCAAGGTGCTGGGCTTTGCGGACCTGGGCATGGAAGCCATCTATGAGTTCGACGTGAAGGACATGCCGGTGACGGTGGCGGTCGACGCTCAGGGCACTTCGGTCCACACGACCGGCCCGAAGGAATGGCAGGCCAAGATCGGCAAGATCCCGGTTGCCGTTGCCTGAACGCAGTGACTGCATGAAGTCTGAATTGGCCGCTGACATCAGCGGCCAATTTTTTTGACGGGTTGTATTTGTCGGGCGCGCGGCGCACGCGGTGTATATACTCCGTCCGTCGTTCCGGGATAGTTCAGCGGCAGAACATTCGGCTCCAGTCCGGATAGGCGCTGGTTCGAATCCAGCTCCCGGATCCCTTCCTCTTTTCCAAGCGACGCAGCATGGATGACGCGCCGGATGCGCACGGGGCGGGTGGCGGCTATGCCGCGGCCATGCTCGCCAAAGCCTTCCTGACCTTCGAAACCAACCCGGATCCCGCCGTACGCGAGCGCGCGGCGGTGCGTGTTGAACGCTGGCGCCAGGTGCTGGCGCATGCGCTGGACGGTTCGGCCCACTACGGTTCCGCCACGCCGCTACCTGGCATTCCCGATTGGGTGACGCTGGACGTCGCCACCGGCGGCTTTGCCACGGGCGATCTGCTTGCCGGTGGACCCCTGACGCCCTACGAGCGCGAACGGGCGGCGACGCTTTCCGGCATCACGCCGGGCAGCGAACGGCGCGATCTCAATGCCTGGTTTCTCAGCGAGGCCGGCGTCGCGCATCTGCAAGACCGCCTGGCGCGTGGCGACTATCGCATCGAGGTGCCGGAAGAAGCTGTGCTTGCGGTGGTGGCGTGGCTGTTGGGTCAAGGGTTTGGCGACGCCGCGCGGGAACTGGTCGCGGTGGTGGCGCCGTTCTTCGACCGTCTGCGCTTTTTCCCCGCGCCCGGATCGCCCGATGACGCGTCGGCCGCCGACATCCATGTCAGCACCGCGGGCGACGTTGCCGCGCGGTTGTCCAGCCTGCCTGCACAGCCGCGCATCGCGGCGCAGCGCGCGGCCGTTCAAACTGTGCTGCCGCAATACGACCGCGCCGTCGCTCTGTTTCTTGAGACGGTCGAGAACGATTGGCCGTGCCGGCGTTATCCGCAGGACTGGATTCAACGCGCGCTGGCGCTGACGAACGAGATCAACGCCGCCCAGGACAGCGGCCAGATGCCGGCCGGCACGTCGCGCAGACATCGTCACAAGCGCGAGCTCTTCGACCTGCTGGCGCAATGCGCGCAGGACGCAGCCAGCCTCACCGGCAGGCAGGTCGGGCGCATACGCCGCATCGTCCGCGATTTCGTGGCCGCGCATGGCGAGCCCGGGTCTGGGGACCATGAGGCCCTGCGCCAACGTCAGCGCGAGGATGTTTCCGCAGTCGGGTTCCATGAGATCGCGCGCCTGGTGGCCGCTCGCTTGCGGAATCATCCGCAGACGGCCGGCGTGCGCGATCTGGCCCCGGTGCTGGCGCCGTTGAGCGCCACCGAAGCCGCAACGCTCCAATTGCCGCCGGGCGTGCAGGTGCCGGCGCCCATCGCGCGGCGCGCGCAGCGCTGCCAGAGCGGCACGCTGGCCGACTTGGTAACGCGGGAACTGATCACCTCGTCGGACTTCCTGGCGACGCTGACGCCGCAGATCACGTCGGGTCTGCAAAGCGGCGGCTTTGACGATCCCGCATTGCGCACGCTCTACAGCGCTTGTTATCGCGCGTTCCGCCGGCGCCGGTCGCTGCTCCTGGTCAATCTAGAGCGGCAGGCCTCGTTCGACCGGTTGCCCTGGATCGCGGCCCTGGAGAATCTGCGGCATCCCGCGCGGCAGGACGCCGACGCGGCGCGCGCCGCGCTGACGGAAATCGCGGAACTCGCGCTGGCGTCATTTCCGCATGCGCCCGTGCCGAACAAGCTGCTGCAGGAACTGCATGCGCTTGCCGAGCGCGCGCAATGGTCGCTGCCGCTCGTGGATGAGGTGGCGGCGGACATCTTCATGGGACGATTCGGACGCAAGTTCCGGGAGGCAGCACAATGCGCGGCGGCGCTGCTCGGCGACGGTCTGTACACCCGCTATTTCGACATCGACGCCCACCAGGTGCTGGCGTTGCCGTTGCCGCGCACATCACGTGACCAGGACGCCGGCGCCGATGCGTTCGACCGGCTTTGCATCACGCGTGCCGGCGTACAGCCAGGCTTCGGCCAGGTGGGCGCCAACGGCATGATCATCGAGCAGCAGCAGATCCTGACGACACAGAATCTTGCGGTGCTGGTGAAGGGCGCAGGGCTGGATGAGAGGCTGCGTGATCAGTACGGCCGCATGGCTATGGCCGGTTTCGAATGGATCTGCGCGCGCCATCAGATGAAGATCCACGATTGGCATGCGTGTGTGCGGATGACCCGCAACACCGCCTACGCATGGCGGCAGGTGCTGTTCTTTCTGTCGATGCTGCCGCAGGGGGCGCAGGCCGCGACGATCGCCGCCATGGATGCGCATTTCCGGGCGCAGAGCAGGGCGTTTCGCGATCGCTTCGAACCCGTGATTCGCGGCCTGCACGTGGCGGCCGGCGGCCAGCGCCTGCCGCAGCACGACGCCGGTCCGCAAGGCGCCCGCGTGTTCCGGGGGTGGTTCAACACGCGCCATTGGCTGCTCGACGGCATGCACTGAGCCGCGGCGATGCCGGGGGTGACGCCGCAGCGTTCTGCCGCGCCTTCCCCGGCCTACTTCCGAAACGCCGCAATCGCCTCCGCCGACTTGCCCAGCACGTCGCGCAGCACTTCCTCGGTGTGCTCGCCCAGCATCGGTGGCGCGCGGCGGTACACGACGGGAGAGTCCGAAAACCGCAACGGACTGGCCGTCACGGGCGCCACGCCGCCGGCCGGATGCGGCATGTCGCGACGCAGCTGCCGCGCCTGCGCCTGCGGGTGCGCAAACGCCTGAGCGATGTCGTTGATCGGCCCGCACGGCACGCCCACCGCCTCCAGCTTGGCGATCCAGTCATCACGCCGGCCTTCGCGCATGATGTCCGTCAGGATGCCGATCAGTTCCACGCGGTTGGTGACGCGCAGCCGGTTGGTCGCAAAGCGCGGATCGTCGCCCAGCTCCGGCACGCCGATGGCGCGGCAGTAGGCGCGGTACTGCGATTCGTTGCCCGTGGCCACGATCAGGTGGCCGTCGCTGGCGGCAAACACTTGATACGGCACCACGTTCTGGTGCGCGTTGCCGGCGCGCGTGGGGGCGACGCCTGAGTTGAAGTAGTTGGAGTTCTGATTGGCCAGCAACGCCACATGGCTGTCCAGCAGCGCGATGTCCAGATGCTGGCCCTGGCCGCTGCGATGACGCTCCTGCAAGGCCGCCAGCACCGCCACAGTCGCGTACATGCCGGTCACGATGTCGGTCACGGCCACGCCCGCCTTCTGCGGCCCGCCGCCGGGCAGGTCGTCGCGCTCGCCCGTGATGCTCATCAGCCCGCCCATGCCCTGGATCATGAAGTCGTAGCCGGGCCGCTGCGCAAACGGACCATCCTGGCCAAAGCCGGTGACCGAGCAATAGATGAGGCGCGGGTTGATGGCTTTCAGGCTTTCATAATCCAGCCCGTACTTGGCCAGTCCGCCCACCTTGAAGTTCTCGACAAGAATGTCGCTGACCGCGGCCAGTTCCCGGATCAGCGCCGCGCCTTCCGGCGTGGCCATGTCGGCTTCGACCGAGCGTTTGTTGCGGTTGGCGCTGAGGTAATACGCTGATTCGTTGGTGTCCTGGCCGTCCCCGTCCTTCAAAAAGGGCGGTCCCCACGCGCGGGTGTCGTCCCCGACGCGCGGCCGTTCGATCTTGATGACGTCGGCGCCCAGATCGGCCAGGTTCTGCGTGCACCACGGGCCGGCCAGGATGCGCGACAGGTCCAGCACACGGATGCCCTCAAGCGGAGGCGGGCGCGTCATGATTGCACCGTCGCGGTGCCGTGGCTCATGACCACGATGCCGCGCTCTTTCGCGCGGGCAATGAAGCGGATCTGGCCATCCGGCATGCGCCACATGTCGCACTGCAGCGTCTCGCCCGGATAGACGGGTGCCGAAAAGCGGGTGTTCAGGCTGGTGAGCCGCGCCGCGTCGTAGTCGCAGAAGGTCTTGACGAGGGCGTGCGCGGCCACGCCGTACGAGCACAAGCCATGCAGGATGGGCCGGGGATAACCCGCCTGGCGCGCGACTTCCGGGTCTGCGTGCAGCGGATTGCGGTCAGCGTTCAGGCGATACAGCAGCGCCGCGCTGGAGGGAATGCGCAGTTCGCAGCGCAGTTCCGGGTCGCCGTCGGGCGCGGCGGGCAGGGGCTCGGGGCTGGTGTCGCCGTCGCCGAATCCACCGTCGCCGCGGCAGAACGTGCTGGAGCGCAACGTTGCCAGGCATTGCCCGTCTTCGTCGTGCAGCGTGCGTTCGCTGACGATGATGGCCCCCTTGTCCGCGCCCTTGTCGATCACGTGCGTGTTGCGCGTTTTTCCGGTGACGACGCCCGACACCGGCAACGGCGCGTGGAGCGTCAGCCGCTGCTCGCCATGCACGACTTTTACCCAGTCCACCGTCGAGCGCGGATCGCTCACCCAGAAGCCCGGGTAACCCAGGATCACGCTCATCGTCGGGAACGCGCGCAGGTCCTTTTCGTACACGTAGCGCAACTGACCCGCATCTTCCGGATCCTGTCCCAGGCCGATGCCCAGCGCATACAGCATGGTGTCCTTCTGTTCATAGCGCTGGCGCACATCGTCAAAGCGCCAGTCCTTCACGGTTGCATAGTCCAACGGCATGTGGCGGCCTCAGATGGGATCCCAGTCGATCACGTCGGGCGAACGCTCCAACGCGTAGAAGTGCTTGCGCATCGCGGGCGCGGCGATCTCGGCGATGCGCTCCGGCGTCCAGCCTTCGCTGTGATGCACCGTGCGCAGCGGGCGGGGCTGGCTCATCAGCATGATCTCGTTCGCGCGCACGGCAAAGATCTGCGCCGTGACCTCGCTGGCCGCGTCGCTGGCCAGAAACACGGCCATCGGCGCCACCTTGCCGGCCTCCATCTTCTTCAGCTTCTCGACGCGCGCCTTTTCTTCGTCGGTCTCCGCCGGGATGGAACTCGTCATGCGGCTCCAGGCGAACGGCGCGATGCAGTTGGACCGCACGTTGTAGCGCGCCATGTCCAGCGCAATCGACTTGGACAACGCGACGATGCCCAGTTTGGCGGCTGCATAGTTGGCCTGGCCGAAATTGCCGATCAGCCCCGAGGTGGACGTCATGTGCACGAAGGCGCCCGATTCCTGTTCACGAAAGTAGGGCGCCGCCGCGCGGCTCATGTAGAACGAGCCGTTCAGGTGCACGTCGATCACCTGGCGCCACTCCTCTTCGCTCATCTTGTGGAAAACCCGGTCGCGCAGGTTGCCCGCGTTGTTGATCACGGCGTCCACCCGGCCGAATGCATCGATCGCCGTCTGCACGACGCGGCTGGCGCTGTCGTACGCGGCCACGCTGTCGGTGTTGGCGACGGCTTGGCCACCCGCCTCCACGACTTCCTTCACGACCGCCTGGGCGGGGCCGTCCGCGCCGCCTTCGCCCGTGAGCGACACGCCGATGTCGTTCACCACGACCTTCGCGCCCGCCTCGGCCATTGCCAGCGCCACGCTGCGGCCGATGCCGCCGCCCGCGCCCGTCACGATCACCACCTTTCCGGATACCAAGCCGCTCATTGCTTCTGACTCCTGTGCTGCGGCGCGCACGCCGTTTGTGGAAAACAGTTCCGCATCAACCCGTCTGGTTCATGGGCATGGCCTCATGGTAGATTCGACCCGGCATTCGAAGAATTCAAAATTAGAAATGCCCCCCTTCTGCGTGGTGGAACATGAGACATGATCTGACGGACCTGCGTTTGTTCTTGAACGTGGGCGAAACACTCAATCTGACCCGTGCTGCGGAACGCACGTTCCTGTCCTTGCCCGCGGCAAGCGCGCGGGTCAAGCACATGGAAGAGGCCTTCAAGGCCCGTCTGCTGGTGCGCATGGCCACAGGCGTTGCGCTCACGCCCGCCGGCGAGGTGCTGCTCAAGCACGCCAATGCCGTCTTCCGCCAGCTCGAATGCCTGAACGCCGATCTGCAGCCCTACGCCAGCGGCCTGAAAGGCCGTCTGCGCCTGCTGGCCAACACCACCGCCACCAACTCCTTCCTGGCCGACGCGCTATCCACGTTTCTCGCTGAGAACCCGGACGTCGACGTCGAGCTCGAGGAAAAAATCTCCGGCGACATCGTCATCGCGATCCGCGCCGGCGCCGGCGACCTGGGCCTTGTCGCCGGCAACATCGACGTCGAGGGCCTGGACGTCACGCCGCTGTTCCGCGACGAGCTCACCGTGGTCACATCGCTGGACCATCCGCTGGCCGCGCAGAAAACCGCGCATTTCGCCGACCTTGTGGACGCCTACCAGTTCGTCGGCATCCACCCGGACAGCGCGATCCAGACCTTCCTCGAAGACATCGCCAGCGGCCTGGGCAAGCGCATCTGCCAGCGCGTGCACGTAGGCAGCTTCGAAGCCGTGTGCCGCATGGTCGAGGCCGGCGCCGGCATCGCCGTCGTGCCGCGCGCCTGCGCGGCGCGCTACAGCCGCCCTGATTTCCTGCACGTCTTGAAACTGGATGACCCCTGGGCGCTGCGCGATCGCCTGCTGTGCCGCCAGCGCGGCCGCGACCTGCCCAGCTTCGCCGAGTGCTTCATCGGCCACGTGCAACGCGCCGCGCGCGGGCAATAGGGCGCCCGCGACAGACTGGACGCCGGCAGCCCAGCGCGCCCGCAACGGAAAAGGTGCCCGCCATCCCTGGCAGCCCGCGTCTCCTGGCATGCGTGCGACGCTGACGCGCCCGCGGCCCATCACCTGAATGCACCCGGGTCGGGGTTTGCTCTGATCAGAATGTCCTAGCCCATGCGCCGTAGCCCGCCCGCACCCCGGGATTGCCGGGCGTGCGGTCCGTCCTTCCGGCCTCGCGAAAGAGGGGCTTTTGCAAATACGTAGCGGCGTCGATCCGCATTCGGCAAATAATAAAAAACAGCGGCGGGCGGCAGCACGCGATGTCCAGCCGTGACCAGAACAAAACTCAGGAGACTGCCGTGATTCATCAAGACCGCCGCCGCGTCCTCGCGGGGCTGGGCGCAGCCTGCGCCGCCGCCATGCTTCCATCCTGGGCCCGCGCCGCCACCTGGCCGGGCCACGCCGTCACCTTCATCGTTCCCTTTCCCGCCGGCGGCCCCGTCGACACCACCGCACGCTTCACGACGCAGCCCCTCGGCCAGCTCTGGTCCGTGCCCACCGTCGTCGACAACAAATCCGGCGCCGGCGGCATCGTCGGCGCCCAATTCGCCGCGAAAGCAGAGCCCGACGGCTACAACTTCTTCTTCGCCTCCATCCACCACGCCGTGCTGCCCAGCCTGCGCGACAACCTCAGCTACGACATCACCACCGACTTCGTGCCAGTAGGCATGGCCGCGGTATTCCCCATCGTCCTCGTCGTCAACGCATCGCTGCCCGTCAACACCGTCAGCGAACTCATCGCCTACGCCAAACGGAACCCCGGCAAACTGTCCTTCAGTTCCTCCGGCACCGGCGGCGGCACGCACCTGGCCGGCGAACTCTTCAACGCCATGGCCGGCGTACGCATCCAGCACGTCCCCTACCGCGGCAGCGCACCCGCCATGCAAGACCTGCTCGGCGGCCAGGTGCAAGTCATGTTCGCCGACGGCCCCTCCGCCGTCCCCCACCTCAAAGGCGGCAAGATCCGCGCCCTGGGCGTCGGCAACCCCACACGATCCAGCATGGTCCCCGACATCCCCACCATCGCCGAATCCGGCCTGCCGGGCTACGAGGCCTACTCGTGGAGCGGCGTCATGGCGCCCAAAGGCACACCGCCCGACATCGTCAAGCGCATCAACGCGGACATGGTGAAGGTCCTGTCGAACGACAGCACCGCAAAGGCAATGATCGCCGCCGGCGCGGAACCCAAGCCGGGCTCGCCCGAGGAATTCGGTAAATTCGTGCGCGACGAAATCGCGAAGTGGCGCGATCTCATCAAGACCGCGAACATCAAGCTGGAGTGATCCTGTCAGGATCGTGAAGATCAGCGTGAACTGGGCTGGTCAGCATTGCCGACATCAACCGAGGAGTGACCTGACGCAGCGCGCGATTGCGCATCAGGTCACTCGCGCAAACGCAGTGGTAATCAGCGCACTGCGAACCAGTTGCCAGACAAACTGCCGTTCATGCCGCAAAACGGCGGCCCAAAGCCTTCATTCTTCACCCCGGCAGGCGGCGTCTCAACCGTCACCAGCACCGCACCGCGGCGCTTGAGCGTCAGCGACCACGGCGGTCCATCCTGATAGATCACCGTCAGCGTGTCGCCCGACACAATGCCCCGGCCACTCAAATCGCAAACCCAGTTCCCGCTATACGGCCGCGCCGAATTCGCCGCCACCAGAAACTCGCCACGCGAATTCTGCGTGACCTCGATCTCGCCTTCGATGTTCCTCCACTTGCCGACAAATCCATCGGCCGGTTTGGGATTGATCGCTTTCAGAAACTCCAAGCGATATCGCATGGTGTCGGTAAGCGCCTGGAAAGGCGTGCTCTGCACGTAGGGCTCTGCATACGCTCTGTCGCGCACGCCCAGAAAGTACTTCTGATCGGCAACCAACGCCTTGGCCGCCTCGGCATCCAGTTGATCGCGCACGGCTTTGTATTGCTGCGCAATGGCAGCGTCCTGATCCCCCAACCGCGAATTGCCGCAAAGAGACTTCTCAACCGGCGTGGAAGCCTTGGCGCAATTGAACGAGGGCGCGGCCACAACACTGCCAGCCATCGCCAGCGAAGCCGAAAGGACCAGATATCGAATCATGGTGTGAAGCTCTCCAGAGGATGTACAAGTCCGGCCGCCAACCGGCGCCGCATGACCGCGCAGTTTACCGGTGTTGCCGTCATCTCGGAGAGGGTGTCTGACACCCTGCGAGGACTATCGTGATGCCGGGGGTGTGCCTCAAGGGTGTCAGACACCTGCTACACCAGCGCACATCGCGAGCAAAATCACACCCAGAGTACGAACCCGCCACCGCAAGCGCGAAGCGCCATCCCCGAACGCAAGACACCGCGTAAGCGCCCGGAGGCCGCCCGCGCGGCCAAACGGCCGCGGGCCCCGCAAGACGCTCAAAACCCGCGCAAGCGCAGCAAAGAACCTCAAGAACTCAACTCGCCCCAGCGCCCGCCAAGCTGAAACCACCAGAGCCCGGTGCGGCGGCGGCCTGGGGCGCGCGGGGCGTGTAGATGCGC
>NZ_DIEJ01000089.1:0-172 GCF_002418565.1 Achromobacter sp. UBA5777
CCGCCACGGTCACGCCGGGCTGCGCGTGCCACCGTGGTGCATCGCCGTCCAACCGGGTCAATCCGGTCAGCAAGACGGGATCCACCCGCAGGCGCGGTCGGGCCGACGGCGCGAAGGGTCCCGCCGCCCCTTCCAATTCCAGCGTCACGCGGTACTCGGCGCAGAGCTTGCA
>NZ_DIEJ01000089.1:417-6617 GCF_002418565.1 Achromobacter sp. UBA5777
CCAGGTGATGGAACTGTTCAAGCAGGCGCAGGCGCTGCAGGCGGCCGGAAGAGACATTATCAGCCTGGGCATCGGCGAACCGGACTTTACCGCGCCCCCTCAGGTGGTGGAAGCGCTGGACCGCGCCGCGCGCGCCGGCCTCAGCGGCTACAGCCCGGGTGCGGGCATCGCGCCGCTGCGCGAGGCCATCGCGCAGTTCTACCGGGACCAGTTCGGCGCGGCCATCGACCCGCGCCGCGTCATTGTGACCGCGGGCGCATCGGGCGCCCTGACGCTGGCCTGCGCGGCGCTGGTCAACGCCGGCGGCGAAGTGCTGATGCCCGATCCGTCGTATCCGGCGAATAGCAATTTCGTGCTGGCCGCAGGCGGCGTGCCGCGCCTGATTCCCAGCACGGCGGCAAAACGCTTCCAACTGTCCGCCGACGACGTCGCGCGCCACTGGACGCCCGCCACGCAGGGCGTGATGGTGGCTTCGCCCAGCAATCCGACCGGCACGTCGATCGCCCACGGCGAGCTGGCCGAGCTGCTGGCGCAGGTGCGCGCCCGCGACGGCTTTGCCATCGTCGACGAAATCTACCTGGGGCTCTCCTATGACGGCCAGCCGCGCTCGGCGCTGACGCTGGACGATGACGTCATCGTCATCAACAGCTTTTCCAAGTACTTTCACATGACGGGCTGGCGCCTGGGCTGGATGATCGTGCCCGACGACATGGTCGCGCCGGTCGAAAAGATTGCCTCCAGCCTGGCGATCTGCGCGCCCACATTGGCCCAGCACGCCGCGCTGGCCTGCTTCACACCTGCCGCGCTGAAGATCTTCGAACACCGCTGCGAGGCCTTCAAGCAGCGTCGCGATTACCTGCTGCCGGAATTCGAGCGCCTGGGCATCGACGTGCCGGTCAAGCCGGACGGCGCCTTCTATATCTATGCCGATATCAGCAGCCTGGGCATGGACAGCGCCGCATTTTCGCAGCGCCTGCTGCTGGAAGCCGGCGTGGCCGCCGTGCCGGGCCTGGACTTCGGACCGGCGCACGCGGCGCACACCATGCGGTTTTCGTACGCCACCGGCCTGGATCGGCTGGAAGAAGCGGTCGCGCGAATGGGCGTGCTGCTGCAGCGCTGACGCCTGCTGTGCCGTCCCCATGGAAAAGGCGCGTCCTTGCGGGACGCGCCTTTTTTTTCACAACGGACGGCGCGGATCAGTCGCGTGCCAGCGCGATGCCCGAGGCCAGCGCCAAGCGTCGGCGTTCCGCCTGCACCTTGGCGCCGTAGCCGTTGTCGTCCGGACCGGTGGATCCGACGTAACACGCCAGACCGCCGTCCACGGAACCGCGGCGGTTGATGCAGTCACGCAGGATCGTGGCGCCGACGCCGATGTTGGCGGCCGGGTCCAGCGGATTCTTGCCGACCGCGTCGAACTTGTCCTGGTGAACACTGGTCATGACCTGCATCAGGCCCTGTGCGCCCACATGGCTTTCGGCCAGCGGGTTGTAACGCGATTCGATGGCGATCACGGCCAGGACCAGCAAGGGGTCCAACTGCTTTTCGCGGCTGACCTTGTATACGGTGTTCAGCAGCGGACCGGTTGCGTCATACGCAACCTTGTACTTGCGCGAGATATAGTTGCGCAGTGCTTCGGCCTGCGGTCCCGTGGCCGCCGAAGCGGTCTTCTTGGGCGCGGGCGGCGCGACACGAGCCGGCCCCAGCATGCCGGTGGCGTTGCTGGCGGGTGCGGTGGGTACGGCCATGGCAATTGCCGACGAGGTGTCGGCACCCAGTTCGGAGCCGGTTTCGGACTCGGAGCTGGCCTGCATGGATGAAGGCGCAAGGGCGGTCAACAAGGCTTTGTGCACTTGCAATGCCTGGTCGCGCAAACCAGGCAGGGCGAATCCCATGCTTACCGTCACAATGACCGCGATGCCCAGGTAAACAGAGCAAATGCGCAGGGATTCGGCAAGATATTGGTGCACTCCTTGGGCCATGTTCCTGAACAGGCTGGCCACTGACGCATCGGGCATAAAACCTCCTGCGTGAAAAAGAGGGAGTCAATGTTAACCTCTCTTTGAATCCGAAATGTAACCAAATCGCTGGGATCTGTAGTGAAATACCGCGACCTTAGAGACTTCATCGCCCAACTTGAACGAATGGGCGAACTCAAACGTATAGCCGCGCCGGTGTCGACGCAGCTTGAAATGACGGAGATTTCCGACCGCGTGCTGCGGGCCGAAGGCCCCGCCCTGCTGTTCGAAAACGCCCGCCACAACGGCCAGCCCGCGCAGATGCCCGTGCTGGCCAATCTGTTCGGCACGCCCGCCCGCGTGGCGCGCGGCATGGGCGCCGACAATGTCAGCGCGCTGCGCGACATCGGCGAACTGCTGGCCTCGCTGCGCGAGCCCGAGGCGCCCAAGGGCCTGCGCGATGCGCTGGCCAAAGTGTCGATGCTGAAATCGGCGCTGTGGGACATGAGTCCCAAAAACGTCAAAAGCCCCGCCTGCCAGGAAATCGTCTGGGAAGGCAAGGACGTGGACCTGAACCGGCTGCCCATCCAGACCTGCTGGCCGGGCGACGTGGCGCCGCTGCTGACGTGGGGCCTGGTCATTACCCGCGGTCCCAACGCCAAGCGCCAGAACCTGGGCATCTACCGCCAGCAGTTGCTGGGACCGAACAAGCTCATCATGCGATGGCTGTCGCACCGCGGCGGCGCGCTGGATTTCCGGGACCACGCGATCGCCAACCCCGGCACGCCCTTCCCGATTGCGGTGGCGCTGGGCGCCGACCCGGCCACCACGCTGGGCGCCGTGACGCCGGTGCCGGACAGCCTGTCCGAATACCAGTTCGCGGGGCTGCTGCGCGGCTCGCGCACCGAAGTCGCGCAGGCGCTGGGCAGCAACCTGTCCGTGCCCGCGTGGGCCGAGGTCGTGCTGGAAGGCCATCTGCTGCCGTCCTCGGACCCGCGTGCCATCAAGCCCGTAGTGCCCGAAGGCGTCAATCCGCCGCCCGACACCGGCTACGAAATGGCGCTGGAAGGTCCGTACGGCGACCACACCGGCTACTACAACGAGCAGGACTGGTTTCCGGTCTTCACCGTCGAGCGCATCACGATGCGCCGCAACCCCATCTATCACTCCACCTACACCGGCAAGCCGCCCGACGAGCCCGCCGTGCTGGGCGTGGCGCTGAACGAAGTCTTCGTGCCGCTGCTGCGCCGCCAGCTTCCGGAAATCGTGGATTTCTACCTGCCGCCTGAAGGCTGCAGCTACCGGCTGGCCGTGGTGTCGATCCGCAAGCAGTACGCGGGCCACGCCAAGCGCGTCATGTTCGGGCTGTGGAGCATCCTGCGCCAGTTCATGTACACCAAGTTCATCGTGGTCGTGGACGAGGACATCAATCCGCGCGACTGGAAGGAAGTGGTCTGGGCGATGACCACCCGCATGGATCCGGTGCGCGACACGTTGCTGGTGGAGAACACGCCGATCGACTACCTGGACTTCGCGTCGCCCGTGTCCGGCCTGGGCGGCAAGATGGGCCTGGACGCCACCAACAAGTGGCCGGGCGAGACGAATCGTGAATGGGGCACCCCCATCACGATGGACGCGGATGTCAAGAAGCGCGTGGACGATATGTGGGGGCAGTTGGGACTGTAGACGCGCCACTGCCTGCGCATAAAAAAACCCCGCCGTCTGGCCGGGCCCGCATTGCTGGACGAAAGTCTGGCGGTGCGGGGCCGGTTGAGCGGCGGGGTTTTTATCTGGAAGCTGGCGTCAGTCGCGTTCCCGGTCGTCGTCCTGGCGCGAGCCGCGCCAGACCTTCAAGAGCTGCCAGCCCACGAAGGCGCCGCCGGCCAGCTTCAACAGCTTGCCGCGCTTGCCGCCACGCATGAACATGGCGGAAAGCGACGAACTGATGATGGGATAACGCCGCGCCATCGTGATGGCCTGCAACGCCCAGCGGGAGGCGCCGCCAGACGCCAGGCCCGGCAACATGCCGCGGATGAGCGCGCTGGGTTCGAGCCTGCGCCCGGCCGACACGATGTTCTGTGCCAGCGACTCGCGCTCGATGGCGGCGCGGGCGCGCAGCAATTCGATGCGCACGGCGCGGTCAACGGTGGGAGATCGTTTAGACATGGCTTAGAACTCCTCACGCCGGCGCACCGGCGTCTCGTCGTCCGCGTGCATGTCACGCACCCGGTCCAGCAGTTCCGCATCCCGGCCCAGCTCTTCGAGCGTGGCCGAAAACGGCGTCTGTCCGTACACGAGTCCGTGGCGCACCACCAGCAACAGCACCACACCGGCCACCCCATAGAACGCCGCCAACAGCCCGAGGGCCAGATAGCGGTCTTCCGTGGGCCAGAACGCCACGGCGATGGTGATGGTGGCCACCAGCACCGCCAGCGTCAGAAATAGCAGGGCCGCAAACGCCAGGCCCAGCAGCTTGAGCAGGCGCGCCTTTTCGTCCGCGGCTTCCAGAGCCAGCAGCTCCAGCCGCGTGCGCATCAGCCCGACCAGGCTGGAGGCAACACCGAAAACAGTTTTTCTTAGACCCATGGCTGAAAGAACGCCGGGCGGCAGGCAGCGGCATGAAGCCGTGCCTGCCGCCCGGACGTCCTGCCCTGTCAGCGGCGGCTGATCAGCAAGCCGAGCAGCAGGCCGGTCACGCCTGCGACCCCGATGGCTTGCCAGGGATTGTCGTGCACGTAGTCATCCGTCGCACGGGCAGCCTTGCGGCCACGTTCGAGGACGGCGTCTTGCGCTTCGTACAGGGCCTCGCGCGTGCGGCGCAGCGAGGTCATGGCGCGGTCGCGCAGTTCGTTGGCCTTGTCGCCGGTGCTGCTGGCGGCTTCGCGCAGCAGGCTTTCGGCGTCGTTCAGGCTGGTCTTGACACTGTCCATGAGTTTTTCTTTTGCGACGTCTTCGGATTTTCTCGTTGCCATTTTCTGAGCTCCTGTTGTGTGTCCATGACGGAAACGATGATACCAGCCGCCATGCGGGCGCAATCGCCCGCTTGCTACCGGGTGCTACTTGATCTGCGTAATCTCAACGGCGGATTTCACGCCGCCCTGATCGATGTCCTGCTTCATCACCAGATTCACGGCCGGGCAATACCAATCGGTGACCGTCGTGTTCATGCCGGGGATGGGAATGGTCAGGCCCTGAAACGTGGCCATCGTGGGATCCGAATTGCGCGTGTAGGTGATCGGGTGGCACGACTGCTTGCCCAGCGCGGTGTCCATCGAGGTCTTCTGACCGACCGATTTTTCGCCGATGCGCACCGTGGTGCTGGGCTGGCCCCCCACCGGCGCTTCCTTGCCGATCTTCAGGCGGAACGACGAGCCGGGCAGCTTCTGGCCCGCAGCCAGCTTGCCGTCATAGGCAAAGAGGCCCAGCATGCGCAGGTCGAACTGGCCTTCGGAAGGCTTGGGCGCTTCGCCCGCGCTGGCGTAGCGCAGGAAGGTGGCTTGGCCGCCCTTGACGGTCATCAGGTAGTCGAGCTTGGACTTGCCGGGCGGCAGGCCCGCGTAGCTGAATCGGGCAACGCCCTGCACGCGCGCGCGGCAATTGTCGCCATTGCTTTTTGTAACTTCGGCGAAGGTCAGATCCGCGCCCAGCGCCAGATTGCCCGAGCCGGTCAGTTGGACGGCGCCGCCGTCGTGCATGAACTTCGCGTCACACACGCCGGCCTGCGCCGTGGCGGCCGCGCCCAACGCGCCGGCCGCAAAAACCAGGGATGCCATTTTTCGCATCGTCGTCACAAGCCACTCCAGAAATCCGAAAGCGCCGTCCCGCCTTGGGGACAGCTGGCTTGATACTACACCGGTTGCCGTGCCCGGCGTATGTCCGAACGTGTCGTCACGCCGGCACCGGCGCCGCTGGGGCGCGCGCCATCAGCGCCTCGATCTCCGGCACACACGAGCCGCAACCCGTACCGCAACCCAGCGTGTCCTTCAGCCCCGCCAGATCGCAGCCGCCTTCGATGCCTTTCAGGATGGCCGCTTCGCTGACGCCATTGCAGACGCAGAGGGTGCGCAAACGCACCGCGCCCGCAACGCGTCCCATCAGCAGCGCCGCGATGCTGGCGGGCGCCTCGCCCCCCGCAGCCCACGCCAGCAGCGGCTCCTGCGCGCGCAGGTCGCCCGTCAGCAGAAAGGCATGCAGCGTGCCTTGGCCGGCGCTGACCCGGCGCAAATAGCCGCGCGCCGGATCGTC
>NZ_DIEJ01000026.1:0-3812 GCF_002418565.1 Achromobacter sp. UBA5777
CCGGCGGAGCCGGATCCGCGCCGCCCCGCCTGGTGAGGGCGTGTTCAGCGCAGGGAGTCGGATAGTTTTTTCTCACTGATGATATTTGAGGAAATGGATATGAGCACGCAGATCCAAGACGCCTACATCGTCGCCGCGACGCGCTTGCCGGTGGGCAAGCGCAATGGCGCCTACGTCACCACCCGCCCCGATGACATGCTGGCCGCCGCGCTGAATGGCGCGTTGGCGCAGGTGCCGGGGTTGGACGCAGCCCGCATCGAGGACGTCATCGCCGGCTGCGCCATGCCGGAGGCGGAACAGGGTATGAATGTGGCCCGCATCAGCCTGCTGCTGGCGGGGCTGCCGCAAAGCGTGGCGGGCGTCACCGTCAATCGCTTCTGCGCGTCCGGCCTGCAGGCCGTGGCGGACGCCGCCGCCCGCATCCGCATGGGCGAGGCCGACATCATGATCGGCGCGGGCACTGAATCCATGAGCGCCATGCCGCAGATCATGGGCAACAAGGTGTCCATGAACCCGGAGATCTTTGCGCACGAGGAAAACGTGGGCATGGCGTTCGGCATGGGGCTGACCGGCGAAAAGGTCGCCGAGCGCTGGAAGGTGTCGCGCGAAGATCAGGACGCCTTTGCGCTGGCGTCGCACCAGAAGGCATGCGCAGCCATCGCTGCCGGCCACTTCCGCGCCGAGACCACGCCATATGAAGTGGTCACGCATCTGCCGGACGGCGCCAGCGGCGCGGTCCGCGTGGCGCGCCGGCTTATCGAGGTCGACGAAGGCCCGCGCCCGGACAGCAGCCTGGAAGCGCTGGCCCGCTTGAAGCCCGTGTTCTCCACGCGCGGCAGCGTGACGGCCGGCAACAGCTCGCAAATGTCCGATGGCGCGGCGGCCGTGATCCTGGTGTCCGACCGCATCCTGCGCGAATTCAGCCTCAGCCCGCTTGCTCGCTTTGTGGGCTTTGCCGTCGCCGGTGTGCCGCCCGAGGTCATGGGCATCGGTCCGGTCGCCGCCATCCCCAAGGTGCTGGACCGCGCCGGCATCAAGCAGGACGCGCTGGACTGGATCGAGCTCAATGAAGCCTTCGCGGCGCAGTCGCTGGCCGTGATCCGCGAGCTGAAGCTGGACCCAGCCAAGGTCAACCCGCTGGGTGGCGCCATTGCGCTGGGCCACCCGCTGGGCGCCACCGGCGCGATCCGCACCGCCACGATCACGCACGGGCTGCGCCGCACCGGCGGCAAGTACGGGTTGGTGACGATGTGCATCGGCACGGGCATGGGCGCCGCCGGCCTGTTCGAGGCCCTGTAAGCAGACGGCGGACAGCGTGAAGCCCTACTGGTTCAAGAACCTGTCGCCCGAGTGGCGCGCGCGCCTGATGCGGGTGGGCTTCAACCTGCATCCGGCGTTTCGCGCCACCGGCGGCCGCGTGTTGCACGTGTCGCCGGACTTCCAGCACATCCGCATCAAGCTGCCGCTCTTGCGCCGCACGCGCAATATCGTGGGGTCGATGTACGGCGGCTCGCTGTTCGCGGTGACGGACGGCGCGCATCCGACCATGCTGATGTCGGCACTGGGCGCCGATCACATCGTGTGGGACAAGGCGGCATCGATCCGCTTTCGCAAGCCGGCCTACACCACGCTGTACGTGGATTTCCGGCTGCCGCCGGGCGAGATCGCCGAAATCCGGCGCCTGCTCGCCTCGCATCATGAAACCACCCGTACCTACACGGTCGAACTGAAGGACAAGGACGACGTCGTGTACGCCGTCGTGGAACGCACGATCTACATCGCAGACAAGAAGTTCTACAAACAGAAGAACACTGGAGGTGACCAATGCGTTTCAACCCCGGAGGGCGCGCCGCCGCCCTGAGTCTGATTCTTGCGGCCAGCCTGGCGGGCGCGCCGGCCCACGCTGACGTCGACGTCGCCGGCGTGCGCGTGCCCGAACAGCTTGCCGAAGGCGGCCACGCGCTGACGCTGAACGGCGCCGGCCTGCGCACCCGCTTCGTCGTGAAGGTCTACGTGGCGGCGCTGTACGTCACCACGAAGACCCACGACGCCGCCGCGATCATCGCCAGCACCGAGCCGCGCCGGATCCGTCTGCAAATGCTGCGCGACGTGGACAGCAAGAGCCTGGACGGCGCGCTACAGGACGGATTGCGCGACAATACGCCCTCGCAGGCGCTGGCCGCGTTGAAAGAACCCGCCGAACGCCTGTCGCACCTGATGGCCGACATCGGCGCCGCGCGCGAAGGCGACGTCATCGACCTGGACTTCGACGCCCGTGGCGTGGCCATCGCCAGCAACGGCAAGCCGCGCGGACGCATCGACGATCCCGCCTTCGCCCGCGCATTGCTGCGCGTCTGGCTGGGCGACAGCCCCGCGCAGGCTTCCCTGAAGAAAGCCCTGTTGGGCAACTAGGGCCTTGCGCCCCAACGGAACCGCAAGACATGGAACGAATTTGGCACAAGAGCTATCCCTACGGTGTGCCCGCCGAGATCGAGACCGACGGCGAGACAACGCTGGTGACGATCATCGAGGAAAGCTTCCGGCGCTTTCCCGACAAGACGGCCTACATCAGCATGGGCAAGTCGATCACCTATGCCGAACTGGACGCGCTGACGCGCCGCTTTGCGGCATGGCTGCACGCCCACGGTCTTGCGCGCGGCGACCGCGTCGCGCTGATGATGCCCAACCTGCTGCAGTATCCCGTTTGCCTCTTCGGCGCCCTGCGTGCCGGCTGCATCGTGGTCAACTGCAATCCGCTCTACACCGCGCGAGAGCTTGAACACCAGCTGGCCGATGCCGGCGCCCGCGCGATCGTGGTCGCGGACAACTTCGCAGCCACGTTGCAAAAGGCCTTGCCCGGCACGCAGGTCGAGCATGTACTGGTCACCTCCATCGGGGAAATGCTGGGTCCGATCAAGGGGCGCCTGGTGGACTTTGCGGTCCGGCGCGTCAAGCGCATGGTGCCCGCGTGGTCGCTGCCCGGCTCGCACAAACTGGGCGATGTGCTGCGGGCAGCGCGCGACCTGCCCTACACCGTCATGCCGCTCTCGCCTGCGGACCTCGCGTTCCTGCAATACACGGGCGGCACGACCGGCGTGGCCAAGGCCGCCATGCTGTCGCACGGCAACATGGTGGCCAACGTGAGCCAGGCCTACGCGTGGGTAAGACCCCTGGTGAAAGACGGCGAAGAATGTATCGTCACGGCCCTGCCGCTGTATCACATCTTCGCGCTGACGGCGAACTGCCTGACTTTCATGAAGCTGGGCGCGAGCAACCTTCTCATCGTCAATCCGCGCGACATTCCCGGACTGATCAAGGAAATGGGCAAGGTGCCGATCTCGGCATTCACCGGCGTCAACACGCTCTTTAATGCGCTGCTCAACCACCCGGATTTTGCCCACCTGGATTTTTCGCGCCTGCGGCTCACCATGGGCGGCGGCATGGCGGTGCAGCGGTCAGTGGCGGACCGGTGGCGCGCGGCGACCGGCGTATCGATCGCCCAGGCCTACGGCCTGACCGAAACGTCGCCCGCCGTCACCATCAATCCGCTGGACACCAAGATCTTCAATGGATCCATCGGATTGCCCGTGCCCTCCACGGATCTGTCGATCCGCGACGACGCGGGCCGCGAACTCGGCATCGGCGAAAACGGCGAGATCTGCGTGCGCGGTCCGCAGGTCACGCGGGGCTATTGGAACCGGCCGGACGAGACGGCGCTCGTGATGTATCCGGACGGCTTCCTGCGCACGGGCGACGTGGGTTATGTCGACGAGACCGGCTACGTGTATCTGGTCGATCGCAAGAAAGACATG
>NZ_DIEJ01000026.1:3896-4420 GCF_002418565.1 Achromobacter sp. UBA5777
CAACGTGGGCAAGATCCTGCGGCGAGAACTGCGTCCCGATGCGCCGGCGCCCGCCACCGCGTCTGGCGCAGCACCTGCTCCCACTGCTGCCGCCACGTCCGCCGGCACCGCGAGCACCGTCAACCCGACGACTGGCCAGCGCTGATCTCGCACCTACCGTAACCCGTACTCGCGGGCGAAACATTGTCGCGCGCCGCCAACAGCGGCCGTGGCCGCGCTCCGCGCCAGCCTGGGCCGACGTTCGCTTCAACTCCATGAATTGACAGGAGATTCCTGTAAAAGCCCTGCCGCCGTGGCGCGATGCAGGGCTTTTTTACATCTTCCCCCGACGCGCGCTATTGGCTGCGCATATCGACACAATTGATAATTATTATCGTTGTCATTTCTATACGTAGCTGGCCGCATCCAACCGACGCCAGTGGGGAGATCCTCTTGAAGCACCACCACCCGCCCGCCGCCCTGCGCGCGCGGCTGCACACCCGTGTTCCCGCCGCCGCCGCGCTGGCCGCCTGCCTGGGCGCGGG
>NZ_DIEJ01000017.1:0-2666 GCF_002418565.1 Achromobacter sp. UBA5777
GAAGAACAGCGGCTCGGCGCCCTGCACCAGGATGTCGTTGACGCTCATGGCGACCAGGTCGATGCCGACCGTGTCGTGGCGGTTCCAGTCGAACGCCAGGCGCAGCTTGGTGCCCACGCCGTCGGTGCCGGAAACCAGCACCGGCTCCTTGTAGGTCTTGGGCACTTCGAACAGGCCGCCAAAGCCGCCGATACCGGCCAGCACCCCGGGACGCATGGTGCGCGCGGCAAGGGGTTTGATTCGGTCGACCAGGGCGTCGCCTGCGTCGATGTCGACACCGGCGTCGCGGTAGGTCAGGGGGGCTTTAGGTTGGTTCGTCATGAGAAATGCCGTGGGGTATGTAACAATTGCTGGGATTTTGGTGGAACGCCCTGCATTTTACGATGACGCGGGCACGGACAGGCGCGTAAGGCGCAAACCCACGCCACGCCAAGCGTTCCGACGCGACATCAGCGGCCCAGGTGGTTTAAAGTGTAGGGTTGGCCGGTATTGATTTTGCCAGTTTCTACATGGCCCTTGCATCACCGATTTTTTTGGCTTCTTTTCCTGGCTTTTTGTGGCGCCCCGAATTGGCTATTCCGGCGCCTTTGAAAATGGCTCTTCCGGCGCCCCTGAAAATGGCTATTCCAGCGCCTCTGAAAAGCCCGATTGCTAACTCTCATGAACCGCCAGCTGCTGCTTGACGTTCTCCCCGCGCCAGCGCCATCGCTGAACAACTACATCGCCGGCCCCAACGGAGAAGCGGTGGCGGCCGTGCGTGCGCTCAAGCCCGGACGGGCCCTGTACATCTGGGGCGCCGCAGGCTGCGGCCGCACCCACCTCTTGCGCGCGCTGACCGCGCGGCCCGATGCCGTCTACGTCGACCCAGCCAACGGCGAAAACATGCTGCGCCGCCTGGCCGAGGCCGATTCCAAATCGCCCATGCCCAAGTTCGTGGCGGTCGACGACGTGCACCGCATGGACGACAGCCGCCAGGCCGCCTTGTTTGCGCTGTATAACCGGTGGCGCGAATCCGCCGCCACGCAGCGCGCCTTTGCGCTGGCGCTGGCCGGCGACCGCGCGCCGCTGTCGATGCCACTGCGCGAAGACCTGCGCACGCGCCTGGGCTGGGACCTGGTGTTCCGCCTGGACCCGTTGTCCGACGCCGACAAGCTGGCCGCGCTATCGGCGCAGGCCGCCGAGCGCGGGCTGCATCTGGCGCCCGAAATCATCAACTGGATGCTCACGCACCACGAACGCGACATCCGCAAGCTTGCCGCGTTGCTCGACGCGCTGGACCGTTATTCATTGGCCACCGGCCGCCCCATCACCCTCCCCCTGCTGCGCGCCATGCTCGCAGATCCTGATTCACAACGCACATGACCACCCGACGTCTCGCCCTGTTCGACCTGGATCACACCTTGCTGCCGCTCGACAGCGACTACCAATGGGCCGACTATCTGGCGCGCACGGGCCGCGCGGGCGATCCCGTCGAAGCCCGCCGCCTGAATGACGATCTGATGGACCGCTACAACCGCGGCGAACTCACGGCCGAACAGGCCGCGGAATTCATGCTGGGCCTGCTGGCCGCGCATTCGCCGTACGACCTGGCCGCCTGGCACGAAACCTTCATGGGCGAAGTCATCCGCCCGTCCATCACGCCGGCTGCCCGCGACCTCGTCGACAGCCACCTCGAAGCCGGCGACCTCTGCGCCATCGTCACGGCCACCAACAGCTTCGTCACTGCCCCGATCGCCCGCGCCTTCGGCGTGCCCCACCTGGTCGCGACCGACGCCGAGTACCTGCGCGGCCGCTACACCGGCCGCATCCTGGGCACGCCCAGCTTCAAGGAAGGCAAGGTCGTGCGCGTCAACGACTGGCTGGCCGGCATGGGCCTGGGGCTTGCGGATTTCTCCGAATCGTTTTTCTATAGCGATTCGGTCAATGATGTGCCGCTGCTCGAAAAAGTGACCCGTCCGATTGCCGCCAACCCCAGCCCCACCCTGCGCGCCATTGCGCAGGAGCGCGGCTGGCAAGTGATCGACCTGTTCGACCACATGGAAGATTCGAAGTCCTAAATGATCACTGAAACCATAAGAAAATTCGTCGGCCGGCTCTTCGCGCCGACACCCAAGGGGCCGTTGCGCATCGGGCGCGACAAGCACGGCATCGACCGCCGCAACGTGTCGCGCCACGCCATCAAGGTGTGCGAGGTGCTGCGCCAGCATGGGTACGAAGCCTACATCGTCGGCGGCGCGGTACGCGACCTCATCGTCGGGCTGGAGCCCAAGGACTTCGACGTGGCCACCAATGCCACGCCCGAACAGATCCGCCCGCTGTTCCGCCGCGCGCGCATCATCGGCCGCCGCTTCCAGCTGGTGCACGTCGTGTTCGGCCAGGAAATCATCGAAACCTCCACCTTCCGCGCGCCCGCCTCGGAAGACCAGGAGACCGACGAGCACGGCCGCATCCTGCGCGACAACGTCTTCGGTTCGCAGGAAGAAGACGCCAAGCGCCGCGACTTCACCATGAACGCGCTGTACTACGACCCGCACAACGAGGAAGTCATCGACTACCACGACGGCGTGGCCGACCTGAAGAAGCGCCAGATCCGCATCATCGGCGACCCCGTCAAGCGCTACCGCGAAGACCCGGTCCGCATGCTGCGCGCGGTGCGCTTCGCCGCC
>NZ_DIEJ01000119.1:0-8177 GCF_002418565.1 Achromobacter sp. UBA5777
GACGATGCCTGGGTGCTGGTGCACCACGGGGCCCGCCCTGGCTTGCCCGCCGCGGCGCTGGGACGGCTGATCGACGCGTGCCTGGCCGATCCGGTCGGCGGCCTGCTGGCCCTGCCGGTGGCCGACACGGTCAAGGGCGGCCACGAACGCGTGGAACGCACGCTGGACCGCAATGGCCTTTGGCTGGCGCAGACGCCGCAGATGTTTCGCGCGGGCGTGCTGCGCGATGCGCTGACCGCCGCGTCCGTGAACGGCATCACCGTCACCGACGAGGCCTCGGCCATCGAGGCCGCCGGCTATGCGCCGCTGCTGGTCACCGGTTCGATGCGCAACTTCAAGGTGACGTGGCCGGATGATTTTGAACTGATGGAAAAATGGCTATGAGCATTCCTTTTCGCGTCGGGCAGGGCTTTGACGTGCACGCGCTGGTCGAAGGCCGGCCGCTGATCATCGGCGGGGTCACGATTCCCCATACCCACGGCCTCTTGGGCCATTCCGATGCAGATGTGCTGCTGCACGCGATCACCGACGCGCTGCTCGGTGCGGCGGGTCTGGGCGACATCGGCAGGCACTTTCCGGATACCGATCCGGCGTTCAAGGGCGCCGACAGCCGTGTGCTGCTGCGCGAGGCCATGGCGCGCGTGCGCAAGGCGGGTTGGTCACCGGTGAATATCGACGCCACGCTGCACGCGCAAGCGCCCAAGATCGGCCCGCACGCCCCTGCCATGGTGAAGAACATTGCCGCCGACACCGGCCTGGCTGAATCCGAGGTCAATATCAAGGCCAAGACCAACGAGGGCCTGGGGTATCTGGGCCGCAAGGAAGGCATCGCGGCCACCGTAGTCGCCTTGCTGGCACGCGCGGACCACTGACGCGCCGGCCGCGCTGCGTGGCATTCGCGCCACGCTTATCCGGTATTCCAAAGCCGCCCGAGCCGCCAGGCCGGGCGGCTTTTACGTTGGCATACATCTTTAACAAATGCATAAGCGGACCGCATTGTTCTGACTTACGCTGCGCGACTTGAAATCTGACTAATCAGGGACACTCAGATGCGATTACGTGGCGCGGGGCTACTTTTTGTGCTGGCCGCTTTTGCTACCTCCGCCCACGCGGCCTACGAGAAGCAGCTCGGTCCACTGGCCACCACGGTCAAGCAGCAGCTTTTGCAAGGCTGGCATGTCGGCGAGCAGGACGGCTGGTTCACCCTGCGCAACAGCGATGTCCCGGGCGGCGAGCAGACGTTCTACATCAACCCGGGACCCGCCCCGGAAAGCGGACGCATCACCGATGTCAACGTGATGGTCAACTCGAAGAGTCCCAAGGCGTCCATCGGCATCGCGCTGAACAACAACGCGCGCAAGGGCCTGTGCCTGCTGGAGATCCGGGCGGACCGCAACATCCTGCTGTTCTGTCTGGAAGGCCAGAAGCGCCGCGATATCGCGTCCGTGCCCAACGTCGCCAAGCTGGATGGCACCGACCGCATCCGCGTCGTGGAGGTGCCGGGCGCCGCGCGTTTCCTGGTCAATGGCCAGAAGATTGGCGATATCGAGGACGAGGCCGCGCTGGGCAGCGAGATCGGCATCATGGCCTATGACGAGGGCACGTTCGGGATTGCCGACTTCATGATCGTCTCGGACGTGGCCGGCAAGCCGGTCGGGGTGGGAGCGCAAGGGGCCGCCGGACAGGGCAGCGCCGGACGGGGTAGTGCCGGGCAAGGTAGTACCGGACAGGGTGGCGCCGGCGCGCCGCGTGTGCCGTCGGCCGCGTCGCCCCCCGCGCAGGTCCCCGCCGACAACAGCCCAGCGCTGGCCGGCGCCGGCCCATATCCCCGTTTCGGCGGGGACACCTTGCGCATCGTCGCGGTCTACATCGGCATCATGCGCAGCATCTTCCTGCACGAGTTCGGGCACGCCCTGATCGGCGAGCTGGAACTGCCGTCCACGGGCGCGGAAGAAGACGCGGTCGACATGTATTCGGCCTTGCGGATCGTCGAGCCCACCATCTACCCGTCCGACAACGAGGACGTGAACGTCATGGCCCGCGAGGCCGCCACGTATGCGGCCCTGCAGTGGTACTACAGCGGCATGCTGGCGGAAAAGCGGGGCGCGTCGACGAACTCGGCCTGGCAGGACGAGCACACCGGCGACCTGAAACGCTTCCGCAACATGCTCTGCATCATGTATGGCGGCAATCCCGCCGTCTTCGAGAACGTGGTCAAGCACGTCGGTTTCGAAGACCGGACCAAGTCGCGTTGCACCGACGAATTCAACAAGCAGAACCGGGCCTGGCGCCACCTGTTGGCGCCCCATACCCGTGTGGGCACCTGGACGCCGGACGGCCAGCAACCGGCCAACGCGCCCGGCGCGCCGGTCAACGTGGTGCTGGAACCCTCCAAGCGCAAGATCGGCAACCTGTTTGCGTCGGCTCTTTCCAACGCCGTCGCCAACAGCGTCAAGGATCTGGGCAACACCTACGTCCTGCCGCGGCCGATCAATGTGACGTTCAAGGATTGCGGCCAGTTGAACGCCTGGTACAACCCGCGCGAGGGCTCGATCACGATGTGCTACGAGCTGATCGAGAACATCGCGGTGATGATTTCCGACATTGAAATGGGCACGGTCGGTGGCGAGGTCGTCGCCAACAAGGGTGGCGGGGCGCAGACGGCGCCGCGGCAAACCCCCTCGGCGGGGCAGGGCATGCCCGCGCTGCCCGCCGGCGCCTTCGACGAACTGAAGGACTTCGGCGTGCCGCCGACCAGCCTGCTGTTCTCGTCCCCCTACCGGGGTCCGACGCCTGTCAAGCACACGCGTGCCGACGTCATCACGACGGCCGACCTGGTCAAGCTGATCAATAACGAGAAGAACATCCTGATCATCGACACCAGCGCGGGGCGGGATACGTTGCCCATCGCCTACCCGCTGCCCGATGCCGGGTCGGACGGCAGCGTTGCGGACCACCTGCAGGGCGCGCTGGACGACTGGCTGAAGAAGAAGACCGGCGGGCAGCGCAACGCGCCCATCGTGTTCATGGGCGCGGGCATGAACGACCGCTCGGCCTACAACGGCGCGTTGCGTGCGGGGTCGCTCGGCTGGCGCGCCTACTGGTATCGCGGCGGCATGGAGGCCTGGACCGCCAACGGCCTGCCCACGGCGCCGGTCAAACCCGCCGCAGGCAAATAGTCCGGCGGCGGCCGGGGCCGGGCATTGATGATCGGCCCGCCATCGGCCTGCGCCGCTTCATCGGAGACCGCGCACCGCCACTGCCAAAAGAAAAGCCCGCCTGCATCATGCAGGCGGGCTTTTTTGCGATCGGCGAATCGCTTACTTGCCTTGGGCGGCCAGCGCCAGCGCGGCGGCGTTGACGACGGCGGCGATACGGCCGGCATCGCGCAGCTGTTCGGTCGACAGGCCGTCGTTCTTCAGGTTTTCATAGTGCGAGGCCACGCAGAAGTGGCACTTGCCGATGATGGAGGCCACCAGGGCGAACAGCTCGAAGCGCTTCTTGTCCACGCCGCCATGGGTGGCGTAGGCATTCATGCGCAGCTGGGCCGGCAGGCTTTTGAGCTGGGCGTCGCCGGTCATCTCCACGTAGGGATACCAGGTGTTGTTCATGCCCATGAGGGCGGAGGCGGTCAGCGCGGCGTTCGCGTCGCCTTCGGACAGGCCGCTCTTGAAGGCTTCAACCAGCACCGGGCTGCGCGCGGCATAGGCGGCGGACAGGGCGGCGCCTACGGCGTCTTCGGGAGCCAGCGTTGAGCGGGCGATCACGGCGTCCAGATTCAGGCGGATGTCCTTGGCCCAATCCGGCAGCTGTTCCTTAATGGTCGTAAGAAATTCCATAGTTTTTACCTATAATCTAGCGCAGTTAAAGCCCGGCGCGGGCCCCTGCAGGGCAGGGTCCGGACCGGGCTGGAAATTACAGCGTGGCGCCGCCAACCGTACGGTTGCACGGGCACAGTTCGTCGGTTTGCAGACCGTCGAGCAGACGCAGAACTTCTTCCGGGTTACGGCCGACGTTCAGGTTGTTCACCGAAACGTGCTGGATCGTGTTGTCCGGGTCAACGATGAAGGTGGCGCGCAGCGCAACGCCAGCACCCTTTTCACGCACGCCCAGTTGGTCGATCAGGGCGCCGGTGGTGTCGCCGAACTGGTAGTGACCCAGCTTGTTCAGGTCCGGGTGCTCACGGCGCCAGGCCAGCTTGACGAATTCGTTGTCGGTCGAACCGCCCAGCAGGACGGCGTCGCGGTCTTCGAAATCCTTGGCCAGCTTGTTGAAGCCGACGATTTCGGTCGGGCACACAAACGTGAAGTCTTTCGGGTAGAAGTAGATCACCTTCCACTTGCCGGGGAACGAGCTTTCGGTGATGTCTTCGAACGCGGACACGCCGTTTTCTTCGTGCTGGTTGAAGCCGGGCTTGACGCCGGTGACCTTGAAGGGTTCGAGTTTGTCGCCAACAGTTTTCATGTTTACTCCCGTAGTTGTTGGGTGGAGATGAGGCATCGCCCCAAAACCGTAAATTCTACGCTATGGATTATCGTTGTCTAATTGATAATTCCTAAACTTGGCTTTGGGCAGCTCTATCCGCGCGGTCAGTCCGCCGCCCTCGCGGGGAAGCATCCGAAGCGATCCGCCGACGTGTTTGAGCAGGCGTTCGACGATGGCCAGACCCAGCCCCGCGCCACTGACGCCGGTGCGCGCCGCCTCGCCGCGCGAGAACGGGCGAAGCAGGCGGTCGACATCTTCGGGTGCGATGCCGGGGCCGCGATCGGAGACCTCGATGACGATCATGCTGCCTTCGGCCTGCAGCGTCATGTTCAGGTGCGCCATGCCGTCATCGGGCGAGCGGCCGTAGCGGCGCGCGTTCTCGATCAGGTTGCTGACGATGCGCTTCAGGTCCAGCGCGGTGATACGGGCGCGCAGGCCAGGCTCCAGCGCCGCGTCCAACTCGCCGCCCAACGAGGCAGTGTGGCTGCGCTCGCGTTCGTACAATTCGGCCAGCACGGCGGAAATGTCGGTGGCCAACTGCGGCAGGGTGCCGGCGGGGCGGGCGTACTCCATGAGCTGCCCGATGCTGTGGTCGATCTGGCCCAGGTCTTCGTCGATGGCCTGCCGCGCGTCTTCGGACACGCCGCTCAGCTCGATTTCGAGCCGCATGCGCGCAAGGGGCGTGCGCAGGTCATGTGAGATGCCCGCCAGCATGAGCTCGCGGTCGGCCTCGGCCTGGCGCAAGTCCTTGGCCATGCGGTTGAACGACGCATTCAGGTCGCGGATTTCCAGCGGGCCTTGTTCGGGCAGGGCCGCGGGCGTTTCCCCGCGCGACAGCACCTGGGCGGCCCGCGCCAACCTGGATAGCGGCCGGTTGACGAAGCCCACGCTGACCGCGGCGCCGACCAATGACAGCAACAGCGCCGTGGCGCCCCAGCCCAGCCACTCGATCCCGCCTGTAAGACCGATCTGCTCACGTTCGAACACCAGCCAGTACAGATCTTTTTCTATCTGGAAACTGACCCAGAAGCCAGGTACCTGGTTCACGCCCCAGGCAATCTGCGTTTCCGGGCCGAAGCGCGTGCGGATATGCTGCGCCACACGCTGCCAGTAGTCGTCGTCGGGGAGGGCTTCGGCGAAGTCGGTGACCTCGCGCGGATAGACCTGGATGCCTTCGTTGGTGGCCAGGTCGAGGAGGAGCTTGCTGCGTTCGCCGTTATGCGAATAGATCAGCGCGGTGCGCGTGATATTGACGGCCGTGATCACCCGCTGCGCCATTTGATTGGCGCGCGGTCCCAGCTCCATGCTGAAAAATACTTGAAGCCACGCGCCCAGGCTGACCAGCATCAGCGCGGCGAGCAAAAGGAACGTGCGGCCGAACAAGCCGAGCCGCAAACGTGATGTCAGGTTCCTGAATGTTCTGCGCAAGCGCGGCACGACGCTGCGCTCCTGCACCGGGCGGGCCAGCCGATCAGCTACCACCGTCCGGAACGAACACGTACCCCAGACCCCAGACGGTCTGGATGAATACGGGCTTGGACGGGTTCGGCTCGATCAGCTTGCGCAGACGCGAGATCTGGACGTCGAGGCTGCGATCGAAGGCTTCGTATTCGCGGCCGCGGGCCAGTTCCATGAGCTTGTCGCGCGACAGGGGAATCTTCGGATGGCGCGCAAAGACCTTGAGCACCGAGAATTCACCCGTGGTGATGGGCACCTGTTCGCCGTTGCGCGTGAGCGTGCGGGTGGACAGATTCAGCACGTACGGACCGAAGGCGATGGATTCGTTTTCCTGGCTGGGCGCGCCGGGGTGTTCCTCGGTGCCGCGGCGGCGCAGAATCGCATTGATGCGCGCCAGCAGTTCGCGAGGATTGAACGGCTTGGACAGGTAATCGTCCGCGCCCATCTCAAGGCCGACGATGCGGTCGATTTCTTCCGCCTTGGCCGTGAGCATGATGATGGGGGTATTGTCGTGGCCACCGCGCAGCCGGCGGCAGATGGACAGGCCATCTTCGCCGGGCAGCATCAGGTCCAGCACGAGCAGGTCAAAATGCTCTCGTTGCCAGAGTTTGCCCATCTCTTTCGCGTCTTCGGCAACGAAAACGTTGAAACCCTGTTCGGACAAGTACCGGCGAAGCAGATCGCGCAAGCGCGGATCGTCGTCAACGACGAGGATTTTTCGGGTGGGGGTGGTGTTTTGCGTATTCATGGCCGGAAATGTAACAGTGACAAGAACCGGGGGCTAGAGGGCGTTCACAAGATATTACACATTGCGATCCCTGGTTGAAATCCCCCTTACACACGGGGGTAACAGCGGCTTATTTCGTACAATCTGCATCTATGGAACTAAACCTGCTGGCACTGGAAACTTCGTCGTCACGTTGTGGCGTGGCCCTTTTACGGGCGGTCGACGGCCGTCTGGAGATCAGCGTCCGCGAACACGAAGGCTCCCAGGAACACGCCGAGCGCCTACTGCCTATGGCCGATGCGCTGCTTGCCGAGGCCGGCATCACGCCGTCCAAGCTGCATGCCGTGGCGTTCGGGCAAGGGCCCGGCGGCTTCACCGGGCTGCGCGTCGCATGCGGCGTCGCCCAGGGCATGGCTCTTGGGCTGGGGATCCCGGTGTTGCCTATTGTTTCGCACCAGGCGGTCGCCGCCGACGTCGATGGCACACCCGCCGACGCTGTCGTCGTGGCCCTGGACGCCCGCATGAACGAGGTCTATCTGGCAGTCTACCGCCGCGGCGACGCCCCGGGCGAGGAATCTGTCTGGGAAACGCTCCAAGCCCCGATGCTGATTGCCGCCGCCGAGGTCGTGCCCTGGACGGCGCACCATCTGCCCAACTGGTCGGCCCGCGCAGGGCAACCGCTGACGCCGCTACTGGCTGGCGATGCCTGGGAGGCCTATGCCGCCGACATGGCCGCGCCCGGCGAGTGGCGTCGGGCCGTCGATGCTCAGCGGCCGCAGGCGGCCAGCGTGGCGCGGCTTGCCCGCCAGGGCTGGCTGCGCGGCGAAACCCTGGCGCCGGAGCTGGCCGCACCGCTCTATGTGCGCGACAAGGTGGCGTTCACCACCGCCGAGCGCCTGCGCGGAGAGGGCGGTAATCCCAAGGCGCAGCCGTCGCTTGCCGCGGCAGTCCCGCAGCCCATGACGGATGCCGATCTGGACGAGGTCGTGGCGCTGGAGGCGCAAGTGCAGGCCTTCCCCTGGACCCGCGGAAACTTCGCGGACGCGCTGGCGTCGGGCTATGGCGCCTGGACCTTGCGGCGCGAGGGCAAGCTGGCGGGCTTCTGCATTCTGATGTTTGCGCCGGACGTGGCGCATCTGCTGGTGATCGCGGTGGCCCAGGATCTGCATCGGCAGGGACTGGGCGGCGTGATGCTCGACTGGTGCGAGCAGCAGGCGCGCGAACGCGGCCTCGAAGGCCTGCTCCTGGAAGTGCGGCCGTCCAACACGTCCGCCATCAGTTTCTATAAGGGCCACGGCTATCTGCAGATCGGTATGCGCCGGGCCTACTACCCGGCCGCGCAGGGCGGCCGCGAGGACGCCATCGTCATGCAGAAACGCTTCGGCGAACCCGACGGAGCACCGGCATGAGCCCGATGGACGCCGCGCCGCGCCCGGCGCCGCCCCGCATCAACCCGTTGCAGCGCATCTGGTTGCGCGAGCTTGGCATGGAGCGGCTATGGCTGCGC
>NZ_DIEJ01000226.1:0-2506 GCF_002418565.1 Achromobacter sp. UBA5777
CGCGGCCTTGTCGTAGCCGATGTGCGGATTCAACGCGGTCACCAGCATCAGCGAACGGTCCACCAGTTCGGCGATGCGCTCGTGGTTGGGCTCGATGCCCGCCGCGCAATGCTGGTCGAAGCTGGCCATGCCGTCCGTGAGCAAACGCACCGATTGCAGGAAGTTGTGGATCACCAGGGGCTTGTAGACGTTCAGCTCGAAGTTGCCGCTGGCGCCGCCGATGTTGATGGCCACGTCGTTGCCCATGACCTGCGCGGCCAGCATCGTGATGGCTTCGCACTGCGTCGGGTTGACTTTGCCCGGCATGATCGAGCTGCCCGGCTCGTTCTCGGGGATGCTGATCTCGCCCAGGCCCGAACGCGGACCGCTCGACAGCCAGCGCACGTCATTGGCGATCTTCATGAGGCCCGCCGCCAGCGACTTCAGCGCGCCGTGCGCGAACAGCAGCGCTTCGTGCGACGCCAGCGCCTGGAACTTGTTGGGCGCCGAGACAAACGCCGTGCCGGTGGCGTGGGCCAGTTCGGCCGACACCTTGGGGCTGAATTGAGGATGGGCGTTCAGGCCGGTGCCCACTGCCGTGCCGCCGATGGCCAGTTGGTGCAGACCGGGCAGCGTGGCGCGGATCTGCTGCTCGGCCAGATCCAGCTGCGCCACGTAGCCGGACAGTTCCTGGCCCAGCGTCAGCGGCGTGGCGTCCTGTAGGTGGGTGCGGCCGATCTTGACGATGTCGTAGAACTTGGCGCTCTTGGCCGCCAGCGTGGCGCGCAGGGCCTTCAGCGACGGCAGCAGGCGGTGTTCGACTTCCACGGCGGCCGCCACGTGCATCGCGGTCGGGAAGGTGTCGTTCGACGATTGTCCGCGGTTGACGTGGTCATTCGGGTGCACCTTGCGCTCTTCGCCGCGCACGCCGCCCAGCAATTCCGAGGCGCGGTTGGCCAGCACCTCGTTCATGTTCATGTTGCTTTGCGTGCCCGAACCGGTCTGCCAGACGGACAGCGGAAACTCGTTGGGCCACTTGCCCGCGACGACTTCATCAGCGGCGCGCATGATCGCGTCGGCGATCTTGGGGTCCAGCTCGCCCAGGTCGGCATTGACCTTGGCCGCTGCGCGCTTGAGCCGCGCCATCGCATTGACCAGCGGCTCCGGCATCTTCTCGGTGGAAATCGCGAAGAAATGCAGGGAGCGCTGCGTCTGCGCGCCCCAAAGGTGGTCTTCCGGCACCTCGATGGGGCCAAAGGTGTCTTTTTCGATGCGGGTCTTCATGGCGCGTACAACTCCGTGGCGGCGTCAGTCGCGGGCGGCGGAAGGCCGCAAAGTCGCGACATTATTGAGAATAGCAATCGTTATAGGTTAGCAGAAACCTGCATTCCTATAATTGCTCCCATCTGTGCTCCGATCCTCGTTTTTTACCACTGCTCCCGCGCCATGTCCGCCCCCCTTGCCACCCTGACCCTGCACCTGCCCGACGAAGCCGCCACCGAGGCGCTGGCGCGCCAGCTTGCCCCGATGGTCACCGGCGCCAAAACCGGCCTGCCAGGCGCATGTATTCACCTTCGAGGGGACCTCGGGGCAGGAAAGACGGCCTTCTCCAGGGCATTGTTGCGGGAAAGCGGCATCACAGGCCGAATCAAGAGCCCAAGCTACGCGCTGCTTGAATCCTATAAAGTTTCTAACTTATACTTCTATCACCTTGATTTTTATAGATTTAGTGATTCGCGCGAATGGTTGGACGCAGGATTCCGGGATTTACTGCGTGACGACGCAGTCGTTTTGATCGAATGGCCGGAGCGGGCCGAGGATCTTTTGCCCCCGCCCGACCTGCTGATCTGCCTGGACTATGCAGGCGACGGACGTGACGCCAGCCTGACCGCGTACACCGCTCGAGGACAAACATGGTTGAACGCGATTGTCCCCCCGCCCCTGACGGCGCCCTCCCCTCGGCAGGCGCCACCCGCCGACGCCTGATCAGTGTCGCCGCCACCCTGCTCGTCCTGCCGGTCGTGCCTCGGCTGGCGCAGGCTGCAACGATCCTGGCCGTCCGGACCTGGCCGGCTGACGAATACACCCGGGTCACGCTGGAACTCGACAGCGAACTCAAGGCCGAACAATTCACCCTTGAAAATCCCCACCGCCTGGTGGTCGATATCGAGGGACTGACCCTGAGCGCGGCGCTGAACGATCTGGTCTCGAAGGTCCGGCCCGACGACCCCTACATCCAGAGCCTGCGCGTGGCGCAGAATCGCCCGAACGTGGTGCGGCTGGTGTTCGACCTGAAGCAGCCCGTCGCCCCGCAGGTGTTCACGCTCAAGCCGGTGGCCGATTACCAGTACCGCCTGGTGCTCGACCTGTATCCAAAGATCGCGCAGGATCCGCTGATCGCAATCCTGAACAAGTCCAGCGGTCCCGACGTGGACGATCCGCTGGCGCGCATCCTTGAAGACATCCAGCGCAACCCGGTGACCCGCGCGGATCCGCCCGAGCCGCCGCGCGTGCGCGGCCAGCAGCC
>NZ_DIEJ01000121.1:0-2440 GCF_002418565.1 Achromobacter sp. UBA5777
GCCGCGTCATCCGCGGGGGCGCAGTCAAATCCGGCGAGTACCGCCGAGGCGCCGCCGACCCCCGAAGTGCAGGAACCGGCGCCGCCCGCCGCCACTGAAGAGGCGCCCAAGCCCAAGCCCGTGCCGGTCACCGTGCGGCTGGACATCCGTCCTTGGGGTGAAGTCTGGATCAACGGCGTGGCGCGCGGCATCAGCCCGCCCGTGAAAGACCTCAAGCTGATTCCGGGCAAGTACCAGGTGGTCGTGCGCAACGCCGACCTGCCGCCGTTGCGCATGACGCTCGAGGTCAAGCCGGGCAAGCCGGCGGTCATCTCGCACACCTTCCAATAAGTAAGGCGGACTACACCTTCGGCAGGTGCAGGATGAACTCGGAGCCGACGCCCGGTTCACTCTGCACCTCGATGCGCCCGGCATGCCGTTTGGCGACGGTGTGCACGAAAGCCAGTCCCAACCCGGCACCGCCCACATCCCCCCGCGTTTCAACGCCCACCCGCGCAAACGGTTCGAACAACCGGGCTACGTCCTGGGCCGCGATTCCCTGGCCCTGATCCTTGATGCGCACGCGCCAGAAGGCGGGCTGTTCATCGATGCCGCATTCGATCCGCGTGCCGCTGGCGCTGTACTTGATGGCGTTGTCGACCAGATTGCAGAGCGCGCGTATCAGCAGCGTCTGTTCGCCGCGGGTGTAGGCAACCGGCAGCGGCATCCGGGTCTCCAATGCGATGCCGCGTTTGTTGGCAGACGGCCAGAGATCGTCGACGGCGTCCTGCAGCAAACTGCCCAGATCCAGTTCGATGGTGCTGATCGGCATCGATTCGGCACGTGTCAGATGCACGAAGTCATCGACCAGTGTGAGCGTGCGGTTGGCCAGCATCGCAATGCGCTCGAGCGTTTCGGGCCGCGCTTCCTGCTGCCCGCCTTCCCGCGACAACTCCACCAGCGCAAGGATCGAGCTTTGCGGCGCGCGCATGTCGTGCGAGATGAAGCGCAGCGTCTCTTCGCGTTGCCGCTCGGCCTGGCGAATGCTTGAGATGTCGGTCAGCGTGGCGACCGTGCCTGCGAACTGGCCCTCGGCCGTGTGGATGGGGGCGCATCTCAGGATCAGGTCGCGGCCAGCGCGGTCGCGTACTTCGACGTCCGCGCTCCAGGGCGAGGCGGCGTCGGCGGGCGGGCGGCCGCTTAGCGCCTCGGCCACGCGTGTCCGCGCCGCTTCGTCGGCGAGGGTATGTTCCAGCAGGTGCGCCGCCGGCCGGCCGATCCGAGGCGGACGGATGCCAAGCCGCTGGAAGAACAGGATGGCGGCCTGGTTGCGGAATCGCATGCGGCCTTCCTGGTCGAACACCAGCGTCGCATCTGGCATGCCGTCCAGCCCGTCAGCCAGGAACCGCCGCAGGTTGCGCACTCGCGCCAGCGCACGCCGAAGCTCACTGACCCGGCTTTCCAGCGACGCATTCGGATTGGCAAGCTGCACGCGGGCTTCGTTCAGGATCGGCGGATATTCGCGCTGCAGGCGCTGCAGTTCCGTATCCATATAGCGCAGTGCGGCTTCCTGATTGCGCCAGCTCCAGAGCGGATAGCACAAGGCCACGCCGGCCAACGCTGCTGTCGGTGCGAACCACAGATAGGCCTGGGCAAGCAGCAGCCACGACGCGAGCGGGATGGCGGCAAGCAGCGCAAGGCTGACCAGCAGCGCCTTCTTGGGCGACAGGCGCCACAAGGCCAAGCTGGCGAGCAACACCGGCAACAGCGCGAAAAGCGCGCTCCACCAGGCAGGCGGCCGCTGGAAGGCGATGTCGTCCCGCGCGGCCTGCAGAATGTTGGCGATGATCTCCACGCCCGATATGCCGCTGACGTCGTGCGACACCGGCGTCGGATACTCGTCGCCCAGGCCCGTCGCCCAGGCGCCCACCAGCACATACTTGCCGCGCAGCTCTTCGGGCGTCCAATCGCCCCGCAGCACCGAAAGATAGGAGATCGTTCGCACGTGGCCGGGCGGGCCGGCATACGGGATCAGGATGCGTCCGTCGGCGTTTGCGCGCTTGAGCAACCGTTGGGCGCGATCAGCTTCGCCGCCGACCTCGAGCATCGAGATGGCCAGATGATTTCTGCGGTCGCCGGCAAATTGCGCGGTGAGGGCGGCTTCGCGCACGACGCCGTCCGGGTCGATGACTGCATTGATGAAGCCGGTGGCGGCCGATGCCTGCGCCAATTCGGGGATCGGCAGGCCGATGGCCGTCGGGCTTTTCAGCCGGTCCAGGACCACGGGCAGCACGGTGTGCGCGTTGCGCCGGATGCTGTCCGCCAGGATGGCATCGTCGGCGGCATTGATCTTGTCGGGCTCGGCAAAGATGAGATCCACCCCCACAGCCCGCGCGCCCGCCAGCCGGTCGAGCAAGGCCGCGTGGATGGCACGCCGCCACGGCCAGCGTCCCAGCGCGTC
>NZ_DIEJ01000121.1:2450-2971 GCF_002418565.1 Achromobacter sp. UBA5777
GCCGCCAACGCCAACGTCAGCCACAGCCCGGACCGCCAGGACCGGTCGAGCGAGTCGGCGGGGGCGGCCATGGCGCCTGTCCTAGTACGCAGTCAGCGTCACAAGCCCGCCAGAGCCGCTGCCAACGCCAAGGCCGTACGACGTCATCAACATGTTCGCGCCCTCGAAGGATCGGACCGAATCCGCCCCGTGCAGGCCAAGCGCATCGACGGCGCGCACTGACACGTAGAACGTGCCGGGGCCCGGCGCGGAAAAGCGGATTTCGTTTGCGGGAAAGCTGGCGGACGACACGGGCAGCGCGCCATCGGCATCGCGCGAGACGCGCACCAGATAGCTTTGCGCCCCTTCGACCGGCGCAAACGGCACCGACCACGTGCCGCCGGCGCGTACCGGGTCGCCCAATTGCGGCGCGGCGAGCAGCGGACGCAGGGCGGACATGGCGCCGTCGGCGCCCACCGCGGCCCCGTAGCCTTGCGCCACCGCGACCGGCTTGGCGGGGCGATCGCCCGGCGGGCGGGCCC